>NZ_JAAGPH010000051.1:0-48776 GCF_017104705.1 Burkholderia sp. Se-20373
AGCGGTATTCGAGCGGGAACATCAGCGGGAAGCCGCGGCGCGCGATGAACGCGCGGATCTCGCGCAGCGCATCGGCGCCGCGTTCGGCCGGCACCGACCATTCCATTTCGTTGAAGCGCACGCGGCGGCAGGGCGCGTGGTGTACGCCGGATCCGGCGTCAAGGCCTACGGGCCGCTCGTGATCCTGAAGCATGAGAACGGGCTCATCACGGCCTACGGACACAACGGCAAGCTGCTCGTCAACGAAGGCGACGCGGTGCGCCAGGGCCAGCCGGTCGCTGAAATGGGCACCGACGCGAGCGGCCGTTCGACTTTCGAGTTCGAAGTCCGCCAGAACGGCAAGGTCGTCGATCCGATGAACTTCCTGCCGCGCAACGGCGGCTGATCGTCCGCTTCATCCCGTGTGCGCCGGGCGGCGCACACGCTCCCGCCTTCATCCTTTCCTGAGCGTCACCGCACCGGATTGCCTCGCGTGATTGCCGAGCCAGCGAATACCCATTGCGAGCGCCACCGCGCCCAGCGCGATCAGCGAACACTGGATCGCGACCGGCAGATAGCCGTGCGGCCGCGGATCGACGAACGGGTAGGGATACCAGTTCTCGAATGAGCCGCGCACGAGCGTATAGCTGAGATAGACGATCGGGAAGCCGAGCCACGCGAACGCGCTGCGCCGCGGGATCGGCAGGCGCGGCTCCACATAGAGCCAGTCGCACAGCACGACGAGCGGCACGATCCGGTGCAGCACCCAGTTGTTGAACGCCGGCGTGACGTGGTGCAGCGCATCGAGCCGCGCGAGCAGGAGTTCGTAGACGATCGCGGTGATCAATACATACAGCACCGCGGCGCCGCGCATCGATTCGTAGCGGGCCGAGCCGGGGCGCGCGATGCGCCAGAGCCCGACGGCGAGCATCGCGGCCGCGTAGAGGCTGCTCAGTTGCGTGAAGTAGCTGAGATAGTTGCCGAGATGAAAGCCCGGCAGGTGCCAGTAGTCGGCGACGCTGTGCAGCGTGGTGGATACCGCGAGCAACGCGGCGGTCAGCCGATAGGCCGCAACGAAGAACGCCTTGCTCATGATGCCCGCGCGCCGTCGCACCAAAGCTTCATCGTGCCACAGCCGTTCTGGCGCGCGATGCGGACTTTCCATATGAAGCCCCGCTCGGCGCGCGCGGGCAATTCGTCGGATATTTGCGCGCGTCGTGCAAAACCGGGTGCCCGTGCGGCTACAATCGGGGCAGTTTTGCCGGGCGCCGGCCGGTGGCTGCATGCGTCCCTCCCCGCATACAACACGAGACGAAGCATGAGAAACATCCTCGCGAAACAGACGCGCTACAGCTCGCCCGCGATCTTCTTCCACTGGGCCGTCTTCCTGCTGGTGGCGCTGGCTTACCTGGCCATCGAGATCCGCGGGCCGAAAGGCAGCGACAGCCGGGTGTTCTGGATGAACGTGCATCTCACCGCGGGCACGCTCGTGCTCGTGCTGTCGGTGCTGCGCGTGCTGTGGCGAGCCGTCAGCCGGGTGCCGCAGGCCATTCCGCAAGCGGCGCTGCTGCGCTGGCTGTCGAAGCTCGCGCATGTCGCGCTCTACGTGTTCATCATCGCGCAGCCGCTGCTCGGCATCATGATGATCAACCTGGGCGGCAAGCCGGTGTCGCTCGACTGGCTCGGCATCTCGTTCACGCTGTTCGGCCCCGACAAGGCGCTGCGGCCGACGATCAAGGAAGCGCACGAGCTGATCGGCAACGCGTTCTACTTCGTGATCGGCCTGCACGCGCTGGCCGCGCTTTACCATCATTTCATCCGGCGCGACGACGTGCTGCGGCGCATGGCGCCCTGAACGGCACGTTCCGGAAGCATGCAGCAGGCGGGGGCGCATGGTTGTGTTGACAACCATGCGCCCCCGGTCCGTTTACCGTCATCCGCGCTGGCCATCGCGTTGAACATTCTGTAACATCTCGGCTGTTTTTACATTCCGCTTACTCGTTGCCGAGCATGCTGCACCGACATCGTCACCTGACCGCCTGGCTTGGCGTGCTCGCGATCTGGTTCGCGATCGCGGCGCCGCTGGTGTCGCAGTGGCGCGTCGCGCAGGCAGCCACGCCCGACGCAATCGTCTGCAGTACGGAGCATGGCGCGCACCCGTCGCCCGATGCGGGCCGCATGCACGACCATGCGCTGCATCTCGATGCGTGCGGCTACTGCGGTTTCTTCGCGCACAGCCCCGCGATCGGCGGGCCTGCCGCCGCGGCACTCGCTTCCGTTCCCGTCGTTGCCGTTTCCGCCGTCGCGCCGCCTGCCGTCGCGGCGCACGCCGACCGCTATCCGCGCGCGTACCCGCGCGCCCCGCCCGAGCGCGCCTGACGCGCTGTTTCCGTTCCATTCACCGCCGATATCCGTGCGGCCCGTCGAGGCCGCGTGGAGGGCGTCACTCGGGCTTTCGATCATGACCATTTTCCAGTTGCGTGCGCTGCGGGCGTCACGCAATGCCTGTGCGCGGCGCATGCCGCGCATGCTGAAACTCACCGTTCCCGCGCTCGCAGTCGGCGCATTGGCCGCGAGCGCCGCGGCTGCCGAAACGGCGCGCGCATCCGGCGCGCCGACCGGCGATACGGCCGCGCCGCTGCCGGCCATCGAAGTCGTCGCATCGCCGCTGTCGACGCCGCTCGTCGTCGTCACCGATCCGAAGACCCCGCGCCAGCCGCTGCCCGCCAGCGACGGCGCGGATTACCTGAAAACGATCCCCGGCTTCACGTCGATCCGCAGCGGCGGCACCAACGGCGACCTCGTGCTGCGCGGGATGTTCGGCTCGCGGCTGAACATCCTGGCGAACGGGATGTCGACGCTCGGCGCCTGTCCGGGCCGGATGGATGCGCCGACGTCGTATATCGCGCCGGAAAGCTATGACAAGGTCACCGTCGTGAAGGGGCCGCAGACGGTGCTGTACGGTCCCGGCGCGTCGGCCGGCACCGTGATGTTCGAGCGCGTGACGCCGCGCTTCGACAAGCCCGGCATGCGCTTCGACGGGAGCCTGGTCGGCGGGTCGTTCGGCCGCAACGACCAGAACGTCGACGTGACGGCCGGCACGCCGGACGTCTATGGCCGCGTGACCGCGAACCACGCGCATTCGCAGGACTACAAGGACGGCAACGGCAACACCGTGCCGTCGCAGTGGGACAAGTGGAATGCCGATGCGGCGCTCGGCTGGACGCCGGACGACCACACGCGCGTCGAGCTGACCGCCGGCACCGGCGACGGCTATGCGCGCTACGCGGGACGCGGGATGGACGGCGCGCATTTCCGCCGCGAGACGTTCGGCCTGTCGTTCGACAAGCAGCATCTCGGCGACGTGCTCGACCGGATCGAAGCGCGCGTGTACTACAACGAAGCCGATCACGTGATGGACAACTATACGTTGCGGCAACCGGACCCGACCAGCAGCATGCCGATGCGGATGGCGTCGGAAGTGCGGCGCCGCACGTTCGGCGCGCGCGCGGCCGCGACGTTCCGCTTCGCCGACGACTTCAAGCTCGTGACGGGCGTCGATGCGCAATCGAACCGGCTCGACTCGCGCTCGGCGATGGGGCGGCAGAACTACGGCGACGAGCCGTGGGATGCGCAGGCGACGATGTGGAACGCAGGCGTGTTCGGCGAGCTGACGTGGTACGCGAGCGACGTGTCGCGCGTGATCGGCGGCGCGCGTGTCGACTACGCGAGTGCACGCGACAAGCGTGCGACAACGAGCGGCATGATGATGAGCAAGCCGAACCCGACCTTCGACGACGATCGCACGCGCGTGCTGCCGAGCGGTTTCGTCCGCTACGAGCGCGATCTCGCGTCGCTGCCGGTCACGTGGTACGCGGGCGTCGGCCATACGGAACGCTATCCCGACTACTGGGAACTGTTTTCCGCGAAGCGCGGGCCGGCCGGTTCGGTCAACGCATTCTCGGCGGTGCAGCCGGAGAAGACCACGCAGCTCGACATCGGCGCGCAATACAAGAGCGAACGGCTCGATGCATGGGTGTCGGCGTATGCGGGTTACGTGCAGGACTTCATCCTGTTCAACTACGCGGCCGGCATGATGGGCCCGACCACGCAGGCAACCAACGTCAACGCGCAGATCATGGGTGGCGAAGCGGGCGTGTCGTGGAAACCGGTTTCGCCGCTGCGCGTCGAGACGTCGCTCGCGTATGCGTGGGGGCGCAACGTCGCAACCGGCGATCCGTTGCCGCAGATGCCGCCGCTCGAGGCGCGCATCGGGCTCGAATACACACGGGGCGCGTGGTCGGCAGGGGGGCTGTGGCGCATCGTTGCGCCGCAACATCGCTATGCCCTGAACGAGGGCAACGTGGTCGGCAAGGACTTCGGCCCGAGCGCCGGATTCGGTGTGCTCTCGCTGCATACGCAATACAACGTCAGCAAGACCGTGCAGATCTCGGTCGGCGTCGACAACGTGCTGAACAAGGCCTACACCGAGCACCTGAATCTCGCCGGCAACGCGGGCTTCGGCTATCCGGCGAACTCGCCGGTGATGGAGCCGGGCCGGACCGCATGGGTGCGTGTGAGTGCGAAGCTTTGACGCATCGCGCGTGTGCATTGCAGCATGCGCACGCATGAACGCGGCCCCGCCCGAACCGGTGGGCCGCGTCAACCGATTAGAGAACCGTGTCTAGTCAGGGCGCAAACGTTCGCGACTCGTGATTCACTCCCGCATTCGACGCACACGGTGGTCGCGATGTGGGCGACGCATAGTGCGTATCGATCCGGCTTCATTCGCACCGGCAGCACAATAATCAGGAGAACATGCATGGCCAATACGATGCGTTCCAGGGTGGTGGCAGGGGCAGTGGCATGCGCGATGAGCATCGCGCCGTTCGCGGGGACGACTGTGGCAATGACGCTCGCGACGACGCACGCGGCGATGGCGGCGACCGCGCCCGCCGACGGTTACGCGGCGACGCGTTA
Organism: Burkholderia sp. Se-20373; assembly: GCF_017104705.1. Lineage (NCBI taxonomy): Bacteria > Pseudomonadati > Pseudomonadota > Betaproteobacteria > Burkholderiales > Burkholderiaceae > Burkholderia > Burkholderia sp. Se-20373. The sequence goes on from NZ_JAAGPH010000051.1 coordinate 4,960, forward strand.
TCCGATCATCCTCGTGCACGGGCTCACAGGTACCGACAAGTACGCCGGCGTGCTCGATTATTGGTACGGCATCCAGGAAGACCTGCAGCAGAACGGGGCGACCGTCTACGTCGCGAACCTGTCGGGTTTCCAGAGCGATGACGGCCCGAACGGGCGCGGCGAGCAGTTGCTCGCTTACGTGAAGACGGTGCTCGCGGCAACGGGCGCGACCAAGGTCAATCTCGTGGGCCACAGCCAGGGCGGCCTCTCGTCGCGCTACGTCGCGGCCGTCGCGCCCGATCTCGTCGCGTCGGTGACGACGATCGGTACGCCGCATCGCGGCTCCGAATTCGCCGACTTCGTGCAGAACGTGCTTGCGTACGATCCGACCGGACTTTCGTCATCGGTGATCGCCGCGTTCGTCAATGTGTTCGGCATCCTGACGAGCAGCACCCACAACACGAACCAGGACGCACTCGCCGCACTGCAGACGCTGACCACCGCACGGGCCGCCACGTACAACCAGAACTACCCGAGTGCGGGCCTGGGTGCGCCGGGCAGTTGCCAGACCGGCGCGCCGACCGAAACCGTCGGCGGCAACACGCACCTGCTGTATTCGTGGGCCGGCACGGCGATCCAGCCGACACTCTCCGTGTTGGGTGTCACGGGCGCCACGGACACGAGCACCATTCCGGTCGTCGATCCGGCGAACGCACTCGATCTGTCGACGCTCGCGCTGCTCGGCACGGGCACGGTGATGATCAACCGCGGCTCCGGGCAGAACGACGGGGTCGTGTCGAAGTGCAGCGCGCTGTACGGCAAGGTGCTGAGCACGAGCTACAAGTGGAACCATCTCGACGAGATCAACCAGCTGCTCGGCGTGCGCGGCGCGTATGCGGAAGATCCGGTCGCGGTGATCCGCACGCATGCGAACCGTCTGAAGCTGGCGGGCGTGTAATCGATGGCGGCACGTGAAGGACGCGCGCCGCTGGCGCGGCGCGCCGTGGTCTACGGTGTCGTGGGGCTGGCGGCGATTGCCGGTGTGGCGATGTGGAGCGGTGCGGGCTGGCACTGCGGGACAGGCGCCGGCGGCGAGTCGCCGGATGCGGCGGCGGTGGGTAGCGTGGCTGCTTCGCCGCCGCAGGCCGCCGTGCCGGCAAGCGCGGGCCTGCCGCCGTCGCTTGCCGGCTCCAGCGCGCCACGGCTGCCGCTCGATGCCGGCGGCCATCTCGCGAAGTTGCGTGCAGTGCGCGATTTCTTCGACTATTGCCTGACCGCGCAGAGCGACCTGAGCGCCGCCGCGCTCGATGCGTTCGTCGTGCGGGAGATTGCCGCGCAACTCGGCGGCACCGTGGCGCAGGCCGAGGCGCTCGACGTATGGCATCGCTATCGCACGTATCTCGATGCACTCGCGAAGCTGCGCGATGCCGGCGCGGTCGACAAGTCCGACCTCGGCGCGCTGCAGCTCGCGCTCGACCAGCGTGCGTCGATTGCATTTCGCACGCTCGGTGACTGGAGCGAGCCGTTTTTCGGTGCGGAGCAGTGGCGGCAGCGCTACGACCTCGCGCGGCTGAAGATCGCGCAGGATCGGACGCTGACGGATGCGCAGAAGGCAGAGCGGCTCGCGGCGCTCGAACAGCAGATACCGGCCGACGAACGCGCTGCGCAACAACGCATCGATCGGCAGCGTGCCGCGATCGACCAGATCGCGCAATTGCAGAAGAGCGGGGCGACGCCCGATGCGATGCGCGCGCAACTGACCCAGACGCTCGGTGCCGAAGCCGCCGCGCGCGTCGCACAGCTGCAGCAGGACGACGCATCGTGGCATAGCCGCTACACGGACTATGCGGCGCAGCGTGCGCAGATCGAGTCGGCGGGCCTGTCGCCGCAGGATCGCGACGCGCAGATCGCCGCACTGCGGCAGCGCGTGTTCACGAAGCCCGGCGAAGCCGTGCGCGCGGCATCGCTCGATCGCGGGGCGGGCAGCGCGCGGTAAGGTGAGAAGCGCGGGCGACGCGGCGCATGAGCGCCGCTATGCCGCGCGCGTGAGGTCCCGCGGCAGGTGTCGCTCGATGGTATTCGCGAGCGTGTCGAACGCGGGGCCGATGCCTTCGTGCGGGACGCACGCATAGCCGAGCAGCAGGCCGCGCCGCGCGGTGTCGAGGCTGCTGTAGTAGCTGGTGAGCGGGCGCACGATCACGCCGGCATCGAACGCGCTCTGCGTGACCGCGCGATCGTCGCAGGCGTCGGGCAGGCCGAGCACGAGATGCAGGCCTGCCTCATCGCCCATCACGGGCAGCGCGTCGCCGAAGCGCGCGCGGATCGCGTCGATCATCAGTTGCCGGCGCTCGCCGTACAGCGTGCGCATTCGTCTGACGTGCGAAGTCAGGTGGCCGTCCATGATGAATTCGGCGAGCACGGCCTGCTGCATCAGCTGGCCCTCGCGGTACAGCTCCGACAGCCCGGTGCGGAACGTGTCGACCAGATGCTCGGGCACGACCATGTAGCCCATCCGCAGCCCCGGGAACAGCATCTTGCCGAGGCTGCCGACGTAGATCACGCGGCCGCCGTCGTCGAGCCCCTGCAGCGATGCGAGCGGGCGGCTGCCGTAGCGGAACTCGCTGTCGTAGTCGTCCTCGATGATCCAGCAGCGGTGCTGGCGCGCGTATTCGAGCAGCATCCGGCGCCGCGCGAGGCTCATCACCATCCCGAGCGGGTACTGATGCGACGGCGTGACGAGCACGAGCCGCGGCGGATGCTGCATGTCGCTGGCACGCGGGTCGAGCCCTTCCTGGTCGACCGGCACCGGCGTCAGCGTGAGACCGGCCGCCTGCAATACGCTGCGCACGCCCCAGTAGCACGGCTCCTCGACCCATGCGCGATCGCCGATGTCGGACAGCAGCCGCACCGCGAGATCGATCGACTGGTGGATGCCCGTCGTGATGATCACCTGGTCCGGCGAGCATTTGACCGAGCGCGCAACGCGCAGGTAATCGGCAAGCGCCCGCCGCAATGGCCGGTAGCCGCCGCCCGGCGCATAGGTCAGCAACTCGGGATTCGCTTCCTTCCATAGCCGCGCCTGCAGGCGGCTCCACGTCCGGCTCGGGAATTCCGACACGTCCGGCACGCCCGGCATGAACGCGCCCCACTGGCGCCGCGACACGCCCGCATGCTCGATCAGTTGCCGGCCGCGCATCGACAGGCCGCCCTGCGCGTCCGGCAGCGGCGGTTCATCGGCGCTCGACGGCGGCGGCGCGGCGCCCGGCACGTGGATCGCGGCGGCGTCCGGCCGCGTGTCGGCCACATAGGTGCCGCTGCCGGTGGTCGTCAGCACGTAGCCTTCGGCCGTCAACTGGTCGTACACGTGCAGCACGGTATTGCGCGCGATCGACAGGTCGGCCGCGAGCGTGCGCGAACTCGGCAGCTTCGTTCCTGGCCCCAATTCCCCGGTCAGGATGGCCTGCTGCATCTGCTGCAGCAACTGCCGGTACATCGGCTCGGGCGAACCGCGGTCGAGGCGGGCGGAGAGCCAGTCGGCGAGGATCACGGTATCCAAAGTGGTCCTACTAGTAATATTGAAATGGTTCCCTATTGTAGAACCGTGGGCGCCGTATAGTGGCTCGCATCTCAAAATCAATTGTCGCGAAGCAAGGGGACAGCCACGATGAAGTCCGATGATGTGATCGTCAGCTTTCGCGGCGTGCGGAAGACCTACGACGGCGAAACGCTGGTCGTCAAATCGCTCGACCTCGATATCCACCGCGGGGAGTTCCTGACGCTGCTCGGGCCGTCGGGCTCGGGCAAGACCACCTGCCTGATGATGCTGGCCGGCTTCGAATTCCCGACCGGCGGCGAGATCCGCCTCGACGGCGAGCTGCTGAACAACGTGCCGCCGCACAAGCGCAACATCGGCATGGTGTTCCAGAACTACGCGCTGTTTCCGCACCTGACGGTCGAGCAGAACGTCGCGTATCCGCTGACCGTGCGCAAGCTGCCGGCGGCCGAGCGCGCGGAACGCGTCGCGCACGCGCTGAAGATGGTGCAGATGGAGCGCTTCGCGAAGCGCTACCCGGCGCAGTTGTCGGGCGGCCAGCAGCAGCGCATCGCACTGGCGCGCGCGCTCGTGTTCGAGCCGAAGCTGGTGCTGATGGACGAGCCGCTCGGCGCGCTCGACAAGCAGCTGCGCGAACACATGCAGTACGAACTGAAGGCGCTGCACGAAAAACTCGGCGTGACCTTCGTGTACGTGACGCACGACCAGGGCGAGGCGCTGACGATGTCCGATCGCGTCGCCGTGTTCGACAAGGGCATCGTGCAGCAGCTCGACACCGTCGACCGCCTGTACGAATCGCCGTGCAATGAATTCGTCGCGAACTTCATCGGCGACAGCAACCGGCTGCGCGGCACCATCGCGCGCGTCGACGGCGAATTCTGCGAATTCCGGCTCGACGACGGCACCAAGCTCGTCGGGCGCCGCATCGGCGATGCAGCCGAGGGGGCGCCGGCTGTCGCGTGCATCCGCCCCGAGCGCATGAGCCTCGCCGCGCACGGCGCGAACGGGCACGCGAACGGCGCGGCCGCCAACCAGCTGAGCGGCGAGGCGCGCAGCCTCATCTATTTCGGCGACCACGTGCGCATGCGCTGCGCGCTGCCCGGCCAGGACGAATGCTTCGTGAAGGTGCCGCTCGGCACCGGCGCGCTCGATGCGTTCTCGCCCGGCGCACCGGTCGCGCTCGCGTTCTCGCCCGAACACCTGCGCGTGTTCGCTTGAGCAGGGTTTCCCCGATTTTCCGTAGCACGTCGTCAACAACAACTGCCCACTTCCACCACGAGAGGAGAGGAACCACCATGAACCGAGCACGCATTACCGCACGGCGCACCGCGCTGGCACTGGCGCTCGCCGTCGTCGGCGCATCGGCATCGGCTGCCGAACTCACGGTCGTCAACTTCGGCGGCGCGAACGGCGACGCCCAGAAGGCCGCGTTCAACCAGCCGTTCGAGAAGGCGACCGGCAACAAGGTCACGGCCGTCGAATACAACGGCGAGCAGGCGAAAGTGAAGGCGATGGTCGAGGCGAAGCACGTCAACTGGGACGTGGTCGAAGTCGAATCGGGCGACCTGAACCGCGGCTGCGACGAAGGCCTGTACGAGAAGCTCGACTGGTCGAAGATCGCGAAGAAATCCGACCTGATTCCGGAAGCGCCGCAAGTGTGCGGCGTTGGCTTCTTCGTGTGGTCGACGGCGCTGTCGTACAACGCGGACAAGCTGAAATCGGCGCCGACCGGCTGGGCCGATTTCTGGAACGTGAAGAAATTCCCCGGCAAGCGCGGCATGCGCAAGGGCGCGCGCTACAACCTCGAATTCGCGCTGATGGCCGACGGCGTCGCGCCGAAGGACGTCTACAAGGTGCTCGGCACGAAGGCCGGCCAGGACCGCGCGTTCAAGAAGCTCGACGAGCTGAAGCCGAACATCCAGTGGTGGGAAGCGGGCGCGCAGCCGCCGCAGTTCCTCGTCGCCGGCGACGTCGTGATGTCGACCGCGTACAACGGCCGCATCGACGCCGCGCAGAAGGAAGGCAAGAACCTGAAGGTCGTGTGGAATGGCAGCATCTACGACCTCGACTACTGGGCAATTCCGAAGGGCTCGCCGAACAAGGCGCTGGCCGAGCAGTACATCGCGTACACACTGACGCCGAAGCCGCAGCAGGGCTACGCGCAGCACATCGCGTACGGCCCGACGAACATCGCGGCGATCAAGTCGCTTGACGCGAAGACGCTCGCGAACCTGCCGAACTCGCCGGCCAACGGCAAGAACGCGGTGCTGGAAGACATCGGCTTCTGGACCGACCACAGCGACGAGCTCGAGCAGCGTTTCGCCGCGTGGGCGACGAAGTAACCGTCGTTCAGGCATCCTGATGCAACCGGCCGCGCGACGCGTCGATCGCGTCGCGCGGCCTTCCGCCGGATCGTGCCCGGCCGGAGAGAACCGTTGAATACGATGACGATCGCGCCTTCCTCGCCGTCGAACGCCGCGCTCAAGCGCGAGCTGAAGGCCGCCGAGGCCCGCAAGCGCACGATGGCACTGCTGCTGGTCGCGCCGCTCGCGATTTTCCTGCTGCTGATTTTCGTCGTGCCGATCGGCACGCTGCTCACGCGTGCCGTGCAGAACCCCGAGATCGCCGCCGCGCTGCCGAACACGATCCGGGCGCTGTCGGGCTGGGACCGCAAGGCGCCGCCGGCCGACGCCGCGTATGTCGCGCTCGCGGCCGACATGACGAAGGTGGCCGACAGCGAGGCGATGGGTGCGCTCGCGCGGCGGCTGAATACCGAGATTCCCGGCTATCGCTCGCTCGTCGCGAAGACGGCGCGCGCGATGCCGCTGAAGGGCGACAACGACGCGGCACTGACGCCCGCGCAGACGCGCGACAAGCTGGTCGAGCTCGATGCGCGGTGGGGCGATGCCGCGTACTGGCAGGCGATCGCGAAGAACGGCGGCGCATATTCGCCGTTCTACCTGCTCGCCGCGCTCGACCACAAGCAGGACGGCTTCGGCCACATCGTGCAGGCCGACCCCGACCAGTCGATCTATCTCGCGATCTTCGGCCGCACGTTCGTGATCGGCGTCGCCGTCACGCTGTTCGCGCTGCTGCTCGGCTATCCGCTCGCGTACTGGATCTCGACGCTGTCGGAGCGGCGTGCCAACCTCGTGATGATCCTCGTGCTGATTCCGTTCTGGACGTCGGTGCTCGTGCGCGTCGCCGCGTGGATCGTGCTGCTGCAGAGCGAAGGGCTCATCAATACGGCGCTGATCGGCAGCGGGCTGATCTCGCATCCGCTGACGCTGTTGTTCAACCGCGTCGGCGTGTACATCTCGATGACGCACATCCTGCTGCCGTTCATGATCCTGCCGCTCTACAGCGTGATGAAGTCGATCCCGCCGACCTACCAGCGCGCGGCCGTGTCGCTCGGCAGCCATCCGTTCGCCGCGTTCTGGCGCGTGTACGTGCCGCAGACCTACCCGGGCGTCGGCGCGGGCGCATTGCTGGTGTTCATTCTCGCGATCGGCTACTACATCACGCCCGCGCTGCTCGGCGGGCCGAACGACCAGATGGTCAGCTACTACGTCGCGTACTTCACGAACGTGACGATCAACTGGGGCATGGCGTGTGCGCTCGGCGGGCTGCTGCTCGCGGCGACGCTCGTGCTGTACGCGGTGTATGGGCGCTTCACGCGCACCAACGTGAGCCTCGGCTGAGCGCCGCGTGCAACGAAACGGGAAGGGGAATCTGACCATGAAACTCGCCAGGCCGCTGTTCGCGCCGCACATGTCGTTCGTCGAGCGCGCATGGTACGTCGCATTGCGTGTGCTCGTCGTGCTGACGCTGCTGTACCTGATCCTGCCGGTGCTCGCGATCGTGCCGCTGTCGTTTTCGTCGAGCACGTTCCTCGTCTATCCGATCCCGGGCTTCTCGATGCGCTGGTACGAGAACCTGATCGCATCGGACGAGTGGCGGATGGCCGCGAAGAACAGCTTCATCGTCGCGCCGTCGGCAACCGTCGTCGCGACCGTGCTCGGCACGCTCGCCGCGATCGGTCTCACGAAGGCCGACTTCCGCGGCAAGGGGCTGCTGATGGCCGTGCTGCTGTCGCCGATGATCGTGCCGGTCGTCGTGGTCGGCGTCGGCATGTACCTGTTCTTCGCGCCGCTCGGGCTCGCGAACACCTACACGGGGCTGATCGCCGCGCATGCGGCGCTCGGCGTGCCGTTCGTCGTGACGACGGTGGCCGCGACACTGCAGGGCTTCAACCAGAACCTCGTGCGCGCAAGCCTGTCGCTCGGCGCGAATCCGGTGTCGACGTTCTTCCGCGTGACGCTGCCGGTGATCGCACCGGGCGTGATGTCGGGCGCGCTGTTCGCGTTCGCGACGTCGTTCGACGAAGTCGTCGTCACGCTGTTCCTCGCGGGCGCGGACCAGACGACGCTGCCGCGCCAGATGTTCACCGGTATCCGCGAGAACATCAGCCCGACGATCGCTGCGCTCGCAACGATCCTGATTATCTTCTCGACGAGCCTGCTGCTGGCGCTCGAATGGCTGCGCGGTCGCAATGCGCGGCGCGCGGTGACCTGACGCGGCGAGCCTGCGTTGCCGTGCATCCTGCGCGGCCACGCATTTGCTTTCATTTCGCTGACTGACGAGGCGGCCGCCTGCACGTTCGATACGGCTCTGCAACAATACGGGGCGCGGCGGCGCGCGTTCCGTGCGGTGCATCCGGAACGCCGCCGCGAGTCCAATCCGCGACGCGGCGCAACGCGTCGCTCGTCAGCCGAGCCTCATCTTGTCCGAATTCGCTTCCCCCGCCGGCGCGCAGGAGCCGGCCGTCAACTGGCGCGCGATGTCCGCCGTGCTGCTGGCCGTCGCGCTCGCGACGCTCGATACCGCAATCGCGAACACCGCGCTGCCCGCGATCGCCGCCGACCTGCATGCATCGCCGGCCGCATCCGTATGGATCATCAACGCGTACCAGCTCGCGATGGTCGCGACGCTGCTGCCGTTCGCGTCGCTCGGCGACATCGTCGGCCACAAGCGCGTGTATGTCGCCGGGCTCGCGGTGTTTACAGTTGCGTCGCTCGGCTGCTCGCTCGCGTCGACGCTGCCGATGCTGACGGCCGCGCGGATCGTGCAGGGCTTCGGCGCGAGCGCGATCATGAGCGTCAACGTCGCGCTGATCCGCGGCCTGTTTCCCGCGCACCGGCTCGGGCGCGGCGTCGGCTTCAACGCGCTCGTGGTCGGTGTGTCGTTCGCGATAGGGCCGACCATCGCATCGCTGATCCTGTCGGTCGCCGCATGGCCGTGGCTGTTCGCGGTGAACGTGCCGCTCGGCGTGTTCGCGCTTGCCGTGGCGATTCCGTCGTTGCCGCAGACGGCGCGCGGCAAGCATGCGTTCGATCCGGTCGCCGCATTGTTCAACGTGATTACGTTCGCCTCGCTGATCTTCGCGCTCGGTGAATTCGCGCAGCGCGGGCCGCTTTCCATCGTGTTCGCGGCGGCGGCGGTCGCGCTCACCTTCGGCTGGCTGTTGATCCGTCGCCAGGCCGGGCACCCGGCGCCGATGCTGCCGGTCGACCTGTTTCGCCGGCCGGTGTTCACGCTGTCCGCGCTGACCGCGGTGTGCGCGTTTGCCGCGCAGGGGCTCGCGTTCGTGTCGCTGCCGTTCTATTTCGAAACCGTCCTGCATCGCAACGCGGTCGAGACGGGCTTCCTGATGACGCCGTGGTCGGCGATCGTCGCGCTCGCCGCGCCGATCGCGGGGCGCTTGTCGGATCGCTATCCGCCGGGCCTGCTCGGCGCGATCGGTCTGGCCTTGCTGAGCGCGGGCATGGTGTCGCTCGCCGCGTTGCCGGCGGCGCCCGGCGTCATCGACATCGGCTGGCGGATGATGCTGTGCGGCGCGGGCTTCGGTTTCTTCCAGTCGCCGAACCTGAAGGCGCTGATGTCGAGTGCGCCGCCCGAGCGCAGCGGCGGCGCGAGCGGGATCATCGCGACCGCACGGCTGATCGGGCAGGCGACGGGCGCGGCGCTCGTCGCGCTGTCGTTCGGGATCGCCGGGCGCCACGGGCCGACGCTCGCGCTGATGCTCGGCGCGGGCTTTGCCGGCGCCGCGAGCGTCGCGAGCGGATTGCGGCTCTTTGCGCCGTCGCATCGGGCCGGCGTGCCGGCTGCGTCGGAGCGTGTGAGCGAGCGGGCGACGGAGTAGGGAGGCGCGGTTGCGGCGCAAGCCGATGGCCGAACGACCCTCGCGGGAAATTTTCGAGCCGGCGCGCAACGACCCACCGCCACGCGCCGGCCTTCACGCTTCGCTCAGAACCCGCCCGACTTGATCAGCTGGTTGAGGTTCGCGATGTTCAGGCTGCCGAAGCCGGTCGTGTAATCCCAGCCGGTGCCTGCGTTATAGCCATACCCCTGATAGCCGTTGTTCCCCGACACCACGTCGTAGCGCACGAGCGACGGGTTCGACGGAATGTCGGCGTAGAACTTGCCGGCCGGGAAGCCGAGGCCCGTGCCGTTCGCTGCGAGCAGGCGCGCCCAGAGGCCGGTGAAGATCGGTGCGGCGAGGCTCGTGCCGCCGATCTGCTGCAACTGGCCGTAGTTGTAGATATAAGCCCCCGTGCTTTGCGCGGCGTCGAACGCGACGTCCGGCAACTGGCGGTTGCTGCCCGACTGCCACGACGGCGCGGGCAGGATCGTGCTGACGCCGCCGCCCGTCGCCCACAGCTTGCCGTTGCCGTCGAGCCCTTCGTTCCACACCGTTTCGTTCGAGAACGCGCCCGACGACGTCGTGTAGAGCGTCGTGCCGCCGATCGCGAGCACGTGCGGCGACGATGCCGGCCACGATACCGTGTAGTTCGAGCCGTCCGGATAGCCGCGGTTGTTGCACTCGTACACGCCTTCGTCGCCCGACGAAACGGAGAACGTCTGGCCTTGCGCCGCGGCGGTCGTGAAGATCTGCTCCTCGGCGTCGAGCGTGCCGTCCGCGCTCGCATCGGTTTCGCACCAGCCGAGCGATACGTTGATCACCTTCGCGGTGTTGTCCGACACGGCGCGGTTGAACGCCTGCGTGAGGCCCGTGTTGCCGCTTGCATTGAGGTCGGCCATGTAGAACACGAGCTTGCCGACCTGGCCGCCGGCCGAGCCGACGATCGACTGGCTGTCGAGATCCCACTCGCCCTGGCCGTCCTGGTCGTCGGTGTAGCTGCCGCCCGAGCCATTGGTCTTGATGGCCTGCGTCGACACCGTGCCGTAACCGTTGCTCGACGTGAACTGCTTCAGATCCTGCAGCGTCTGCGACACGCCGCCGATCGTGATGATGCCGACGGTGACGCCGGCTGCGGTCGGCACGCCGGTTGCGTTGTAGAGGCCCGGGAATTCCTTCGGATAGTGGCCGGTCGCCGTGCCGGCTGCAAGCGCCTGCGGCTTCGACACGTTGCCGATGTGCAGCAGCGGCCGCGCGTGTGCGACGTTCTGCAGCCCGAGCACCGAGCCGACGACGTCGCCGAGCGCGCGCGGCACCTGCGCAGTCGACGTGTTCGCGAAGCCCGAGTGACCCGCGTAGTCGAAGTGCACGAGCGACGTGTTGAATGCGGTTTTCACCGTGGCGGCCGTGCCGCTGGCGGAGACCAGCAGGCGGTTCGGCGCAACCTCGACGTTCACGAAGCCGCTCTTGTGCAGATAGTCGACGACCGACTTGACCTGCGCATCGGTCGGCGCGTAGTTGGCGAGGAACTGCTCGTGCGTGAGGTACTGGCGGTAATGCGCGCTGCCGGGCCGGTTCACGTCGCGCGCCAGTTGCTTGAGCTGCGCGGCGTTGCGCAGTTTCAGGCTGACGACGACGTTGGTCGTTTCACCGCCTGCCAGTTCGAGCGACGGCGCCGCGCTGCGCGCCATCAACTGCGGGCCGGTCAGAAAGGCCTTCGTATGCGTATCGACCCAATCCGTCGTCGCATGCGCCGCGGCGGCGGCGAACACGAACGGTGCCACGCACGCGAGGCGGCGGGGCGACGGAAGGGGAAGGGCAAACCAGGTGTTCCTTTTCATCGGGAGTCCTTTTTTAGGAGAGGCGACGTTACTGGAACCCCCGGCCCTTGTGGGGCCGCGAGCGGTGACGAGCGTAGGGCGTCGGTGTCGTTCGGGTAGCTGCCATTTTCCATAGCTGTCAGTTCTGACATCGGCGCGGGTGCACGCATGTGCTGCGTCATGCGCGTAAGCGAATTGCGGCAGCGGCGAGCGGAACCGGTTCGCGATACGGCGGCGCGGCAAGGCGCGATGCTCGCACGCACGAGTCGCTCGTCGCGACGCCGGAACGTGCGTGATCGCGGAGCGGATCGCCGCGTGAACGCATCGCGCGCGACCGGTCGGTGTCGCGTGCCGCGTCGCACTATGTGGTCAAACGCCGCGACACGGCAGGAACGGATTCGTGCGTGCACGAAAATGGGGTCGCTCGACCGCAAACGTTTCCCGAACTGTGGAACGGTGCTTCCGGCAGTCTTGCAGGCGACTTTCGGATCGCATGCGGCAAGTGCGGATTAGAGGAAAGGCTCGAACTCGGTGGCGTGGACATCCCGGCGCGGCGGACAGCCTGCCTGCGCAAGATCGCGCGGCACCATTCGCGACATTCCGCCTTGACGTGCGTCGATCAGCGGATATGCTTCAATCCATAACCATCGGGTTATGGATTTGGACATGCAGAACGCACACGACATGCTTTTCAGGACACTGGCCGATCCCACGCGCCGCGCGCTCTTCGAGCGGCTGTGCGCGGACGGCGAGCTGACGGTTGCCGCGCTGACGGCCCATGCGGGCGTCTCGCAGCCGGCCGTCTCGAAGCATCTGGGCGTCCTGAAGCAGGCCGGGCTCGTGAGCGACCGTCACGAAGGCCGGCAGACGCACTACAGCGCGCAGCCTCAAGCGCTGGCCCCGTTGATCGACTGGACGAGCCAGATGGCCGGCTTCTGGCAGACCCGGTTCGACGCCCTCGAAGATCTTCTGAAAAGGATCGACCAGTAATGAACCAGGCCACCACCGAAACGCGCTCCGTCGTCGTCGACCGGGAGCTGCCTCATCCGCCGGAGAAGATCTGGCGCGCGCTCACGCAACCGCACCTGATCGAGGCGTGGCTGATGAAGAGCGACTTCGAGCCCGTCGCGGGCCGCGCCTTCAGCTTCCGTGCGGACTGGGGCTCGGTCGACTGTACGGTGCTGACGATCGAACCGCCGCGCACGCTGTCCTACACGTGGGCCGCGTACGGCCTCGAAAGCGTCGTCACGTGGACGCTCACGCCGACGGCGGTCGGTACGCACCTGCGCATGGAGCAGGTCGGTTTCCGCGCGGATCAGGAACAGGCGTACCGCGGCGCGCAGCATGGCTGGGTGCGGTTCTTCGAGTCGCTCGAACAGGTGCTGGCACGTCCCGACGAAGGCACGGAGGCCCGCTCATGAGCGCGGCATCCGACCCGAGCCCGTCGGCGCGCATCGACGCGCTGATCGCCGGCATCGCCGACTGGCGCGGCAAGACCTTCGCCGATCTGCGCCAGACGATCCTCGACGCGCAAGCAGGCATCGTCGAGGAATGGAAATGGATGGGCAGCCCCGTGTGGTCGTGCGACGGGATGATCGCGGTCGCGAACGCGCACAAGGGCAAGGTGAAGCTGACCTTCATGCACGGCGCGCAGTTGCCCGATCCCGACAAGCTGTTCAACGATGGCCTCGACGGCAATGCGCGGCGCGCGATCGATTTCTTCGAAGGCGACAAGCTCGACAAGCGGGCGCTGAAGAATCTGGTGCGCGCGGCGATCGACTACAACCGCACGCATCTGAAGAAGAACACCCGGCGAGCGGGCGCAGGCACGAAGGCGCGGGCCGACAAGGCGGCATGACGCGCCGCACGACTGGTCACGCGGCGTAGCGCAGGCAAAAAAAGCCCGACACGAGGTCGGGCATCCAAATCGGCCGCAACCGCCCGCGAGGCGGCTGCGGCACCTGCAAGGTGCAGGGCGCTTACGCTGCGAGCAGCGAGCGCAGCACGAACGGCAGGATCCCGCCGTGCTTGTAGTAGTCGACTTCGATCGGCGTATCGATGCGCAGCAGCACTTGCACGCGCTGCGATTCGCCGTTCTTGCGGTGGATCACGAGCGTGACGTCCTGTTGCGGCTTGAAGTCGTCGCCGAGGCCTTCGATGTCGTACGTCTCTTCACCGGTGATGCCGAGCGACTGGATGCTGTCCGCGCCCTTGAACTGCAGCGGCAGCACGCCCATGCCGACGAGGTTCGAGCGGTGGATGCGCTCGAAGCTGCGTGCGATCACGGCCTTCACGCCGAGCAGTTGCGTGCCCTTCGCGGCCCAGTCGCGCGACGAGCCCGTGCCGTACTCTTCGCCCGCGAACACGACCGTCGGCGTATCGGCGGCAACATACTGCATCGCTGCATCATAGATCGATTGCTGTTCGCCGCTCGGCTGGTGGATCGTCAGGCCGCCTTCGACACGCGTGCCGTCCGCCTTCGGCGGGATCATCAGGTTCTTGATCCGGACGTTCGCGAACGTGCCGCGCATCATCACGTCGTGGTTGCCGCGGCGCGAGCCGTAGCTGTTGAAGTCGGCCTTCTGCACGCCGTTTTCCTTCAGCCACTTGCCTGCCGGCGAGTCTTCCTTGATCGAGCCTGCCGGGCTGATGTGGTCGGTCGTGACCGAGTCACCGAAGATGCCCAGTGCGCGCGCGCCCTTGACCGTCGGAATCGATGCAGCCGGTTCCATCGAGAAGTCATTGCCGAAGAACGGCGGCTCGGCGATGTACGTCGACTTCGGCCAGTCGTAGACCTGGCCCGATTCGCCCTCGATCTTGCTCCAGAGGTCGCCCTTCTTGGTCAGCTTCGAGTAGTTGTCCTCGAACTTCTTCGGGTCGAGCGCGAACTTGAGCAGCGCGTGGATTTCTTCGCTCGTCGGCCAGATGTCGCCGAGGTAGATGTCGCGGCCGCCCTTGCCCTTGCCGACCGGTTCGGTCATCAGATCGCGCGTGATGTTGCCGGCGATCGCGTAGGCGACGACCAGCGGCGGCGACGCGAGGAAGTTCGCGCGGATGTTCGGGTGGATACGCGCCTCGAAGTTACGGTTGCCCGACAGCACGGCTGCCGCGACGATGTCGTTCTTCGTGATCGCTTCGTTCAGCTCCGGCGTCAGGTCGCCCGCGTTGCCGATACAGGTCGTGCAGCCGTAGGCCGCGACTTCGAAACCGAGCTTCGACAGGTAGGGCAGCAGGCCCGTCTTCGTCAGGTACTCGGTGACGATGCGCGATCCCGGCGCGAGCGAGGTCTTGATCTTCGGATCGACCGTGAGGCCGGCCTCGACCGCCTTCTTCGCGAGCAGGCCGGCGGCCAGCAGCACGCTCGGGTTCGACGTGTTCGTGCACGACGTGATCGCGGCGATCAGGATGTCGCCGTTCTTCACGTCGACGCCGTTGCTCGTCGTGTATTGCGCGCCGAGGTCTTCCGCCTTCTTCGCGAAGCCGTTTTCCGCGACCGGCTTCGAGAACAGGTCGGTGAACGTCGACTTGACGTGGCCGATCTCGATGCGGTCCTGCGGGCGCTTCGGGCCGGCCAGCGACGGCGCGACCGTCGTCAGATCCAGCGTCACGACCTTCGTGTAGTCGATGTCGCCGGCCTTCGGGATACCGAACAGCTTCTGCGCCTTGAAGTAGTTTTCGAACGCGGCGATTTCGGCCTTCGTGCGGCCCGTGCCTTCGAAGTACTCGATCGTCTTTTCGTCGACCGGGAAGAAGCCCATCGTCGCGCCGTATTCGGGCGCCATGTTGCCGATCGTCGCGCGGTCCGGCAGCGACAGCGACTTCGTGCCTTCGCCGAAGAACTCGACGAACTTGCCGACGACCTTCTCCTTGCGCAGCATTTCCGTGATCGTCAGCACCAGGTCGGTGGCCGTCACGCCTTCGCGCAGCTTGCCCTTCAGCTCGACGCCGACGACGTCCGGCGTCAGGAAGTACACCGGCTGGCCGAGCATGCCCGCTTCAGCCTCGATGCCGCCCACGCCCCAGCCGACCACGCCGATGCCGTTGATCATCGTCGTGTGGCTGTCCGTGCCGACGAGGGTATCCGGGTAGTACACGGTGTCGCCGCCGTCCGCCTTCTTGTGGACGCCGCGCGCGAGGTATTCCAGGTTCACCTGGTGGACGATGCCGACGCCCGGCGGCACGACCTTGAACGTGTCGAATGCCTGCATGCCCCACTTCATGAACTGGTAGCGCTCGTTGTTGCGCTGGAATTCCAGTTTCATGTTCAGGTCGAGCGCGTCCTTCTGGCGGAAGTAGTCGATCTGCACCGAGTGATCGACGACGAGATCGACCGGGACCAGCGGCTCGATCTTCTTCGGGTTCTTGCCGGTACGCTCCGCGACGCCGCGCATGGCCGCGATGTCGGCGAGCAGCGGCACACCCGTGAAGTCCTGCAGCACGACGCGCGACACCACGAACGGAATCTCGTCGACGCGCTTCTCGGTCGGCTTCCAGTTCGCGAGCTGCGCGATGTGCTCTTCGGTGATCTTCTTGCCGTCGTAGTTGCGCAGCACGGACTCGAGCACGATACGGATCGACACCGGCAGGCGTTCGATCTTCGTCTTCAGTTCCTTGCCGAGCTGCGGCAGCGAGTAGAACTTGCCTTTGCCGGAACCGCTGTCGAATTCCTTGAGGGTCTTGTGGAGATTGTGGGCCATGGTGATTTTCCTGGGTTTAAGGCTAGGAAACTACGTGTCCTGTAAATGACGGCTATATCACGTACAGATCGACGTACTCATCGACCGGCATCGCTTCGAGCTTTGCCTGGTCCAGCGACACGTCGAGAATCGCTTGTTGCTGCTTGGCCGGGAAGCGGCGGGCAAGGTTGGTCCTGAACTTCTCGACCAGGAGCGGGACGCCTTCGGCCCGGCGCCGCCGGTGGCCGAGCGGGTATTCGACCGCCACCTCGGCAAGCTTCGATCCGTCCTTGAACTCGATCGTCAGTGCATTCGCGATCGAGCGCTTGTCCGGGTCGTGGTAATCCTGCGTGAACTGCGGATCCTCGACGCATACGGTCTTCGCGCGCAGCGCGTCGATGCGGGGATCGGCGGCGGCCGAATCTTCGTAGTCGGCCGCGGTCAGCCGGCCGAACAGCAGCGGCACGGCGACCATGTACTGGATGCAGTGGTCGCGGTCGGCCGGATTGGCGAGCGGGCCCTGCTTGTCGATGATGCGGATCGCGGCCGCGTGCGTGCGGATCGTGATCCGGCTGATGTCGTCGGTCGTGCGGCCCGCGGCGGCGAGCTGCGCGTGCAGCTGCAGCGCGGCCTCGGCGGCCGTTTGCGCGTGGAATTCGGCGGGGAACGCGATCTTGAACAGCACGTTTTCCATCACGTACGTGCCGTACGGGCGCTGGAAGCGGAACGGCTTGCCGTCGAACAGCACGTCGTAGAAGCCCCAGGTTTTGGCGGTGAGCGCCGACGGGTAGCCCATTTCACCCGTTTTCGCGATCAGCGCGAGGCGCACCGCGCGGGAGGTTGCGTCGCCGGCCGCCCATGACTTGCGCGAACCCGTGTTCGGCGCGTGGCGGTAAGTGCGCAGCGCGTGGCCGTCGACGAATGCGTTGGACACCGCGTTGATCAGCTCGTCGCGCGTAAGCCCGAGCAGCCGGCCGACGACGGCCGTCGATGCGACCTTCACGAGCAGCACGTGGTCGAGCCCGACCGCATTGAACGAATTCTCGAGCGCGAGGCAGCCCTGGATCTCGTGGGCCTGGATCATCGCGACCAGCACGTCGCGCATCGTGAGCGGCTTGCGGCCGGCCGCGACGGCCGTGCGGGAAAGCCAGTCGGCCGTCGCCAGGATCCCGCCGAGGTTGTCGGACGGATGCCCCCATTCGGCGGCGAGCCAGGTGTCGTTGAAGTCCAGCCAGCGGATCATCGCGCCGATGCCGAAAGCGGCCTGGACGGGATCGAGCTGGAAGGACGTGCCGGGCACCTTCGCGCCGTTCGGTACGATCGTGCCGGGCACGACGGGGCCGAGCAGCTTGGTGCAGGCAGGGTAGGAGAGCGCCTCGAGTCCGCATCCGAGCGTGTCGATCAGGCAATGACGCGCCGTCTCCAGCGCGAGCGCGCTGTCGATGCCGGCATTCAGCACGTAGTCGACGATATCGACGAGTACCGTATCCGGAGCAGGGCGGACGGTGGAGACCGGGGCGGACATCGAGGGGCCGATGGGAACGCGCTTAGTTCGTTGCCGGCTTCAGCTCGTTCGACTGCGTCGGTGCCGGCGTGCCTTGCGCCATTTCCGGCGTCACGCATTCGTCCGCGAGGCGTTCGCCGCCGTTCGCGTCGGAGAACAGCATCGCCTTGGTCGGGATCACGACCAGCTTGAAGCCGGCGGCCGGATCGTAGAACGTGTCGGCGCCCGTCGTCGTGGCCTGACGCGGCAGCTTGTAGTTCTTCTTCGCCCAGTGAACCGTGACGACCTGGTCGCGCTTCATGTCACCGGCGAGGTCGAACGAGAGACCTTCCTTGCAGGACCACTTGACTGCGCCGTCCGGTACCGGATCGACCTTCGCCGCGGCACGTGCCTGTGCCTTCTTGCTGCGCGGGATGATGCGCTTGGCCGGCGCCGGGCGCTTGGCCGCTGCCTTCTTCGCGGTCGTCGTGGTCGTACCCTGGGCAAACGCGCTCGGAGCCGACACCAGCATCGTGGCGGACAAGGCGCCGATGGCGGTAGCGATCAGGAGTTTCTTCATGGAGTCAGAACCTTTCGATAATCAGTTGACAAGGGCCGGCAATCTGCGCCGCCGGCCGGTTTGAAACTGCACGCGCCCCGAAAGCGCGCAGCGGCCGCTATTTTCACCTATTTGGCCGCGTGTATATCAGGTTTTCGGGCTCCGTTACGTTTTTTGTCGTTTCGCAAACCTCTATCCGGTTCGCGCCTCGTCGAATGCATGAAACTCGTGTATCGGCCGGCGGCGCGCGCTTACGGCGTGCTGCCCGCGGCGGCCGGGTCGAACAGCGGCGCGGCCTCGGCCGGTACGGGCTGGCCGGTGGCCCGCGCGCGGCGCAGCACCGACCAGTAATACCGGTAACTCGCGCGATCGTGCAGCGTATCACCGTGGCGCGTCGGGCCCCAGTCGGCGGCCTGCGCGGCCAGCAGGATCTCGGCGGCCAGCGCGACCTCGTCGGTGCGCGGCGCGAATGCGTCGACGATCGGACGGATCTGCGCGGGGTGGATGCTCCACATCCGCGTGAAGGCGAATTCGTCGCGCGCGCGGCGTGCATCGGCGGCCACGATGCTCATGTCGCGCACCTCGGTCGTCACGTTGTGCGACGGCGTCTTGCCGTGCGCGTGGCAGGCCGCGGCGATTTCCAGCTTCGCGCGGCGCACGAGCGGATGCTCGAACTGGCCGGGCGAGCGCATCGCGGAATCGGGAATCGCGCCATGGTGCGCGGAGACGAAATCCATCAGCCCGAAGCTCAGCGTGCCGACCGTCGGCAGCGCGGCGAGGGCGGCCGCCTGCGCGAGCGCGCCGTGCGTCTCGACCAGCACGTCGACGGGAATCGGCTGCGCGATGCCGAGCTCGCGGCGCGTGCCTTCGATGAACGCGGTCATTTCGGCTGCATCGGCGGCACTCGCGATCTTCGGGAGCGTGATGTAGGCGGGCGGACGCGCCGCACGCAGCACGATGCGTACGTCGTCGCGCCAGTGCGGGTGGGAAAAGTCGTGGATGCGGACGCCGACGCGGCCGAAGCGGTTCTCGTCGCTGCCGAGGATATCGGTGACGAGTGCCGCGTGCGCGGCTTCCTGGCCGACGGCGGCGCCGTCTTCGCAGTCGAGCGTGATGTCGAACACGGGGCCCAGCTCGGCCTGCAGCGCGAGCGACTTGCGCATCAGCTTTTCGCTGCCCGCGTAGTGATCACAGCAGGGCAGGATCGCGGGCGGGGACGCCCCGTCGTACAGCACTTGTGCGGGAGTGAGCGCGGCCATCTCGTCTACGTCAGGGAAGCGGGTCAACGTGGAGAAAATCGGATTCGGGCGCGTTCTGGGCGGGGGCGCGGCAAGCGCGGGGCGGCAAAACGTGCGCGGATCGGATCGGTCGGCCGGGCCGGCGGCATGCCGGCCCGGGCCGAAACCGGGCTGCCCGAGGGCCGCCCGGCGAGGTGCTTGATGCTTAGTTCTTCAGCAGGTGGGCGACGCCATCGCGCTCTTCGAGCAGCTCGGCCAGCGTGCCGTCCATCTTCTCGCGCGAGAACGCGTCGATTTCCAGGCCTTCGACGCGCTTGTATTCGCCGTTTTCGCAAACGACCGGCACGCCGTAGATGATGTCTTCGGGGATGCCGTACGAGCCGTCCGACGGGATGCCCATCGTGACCCACTTGCCGTTCGTGCCGAGGACCCAGTCACGCACGTGGTCGATCGCCGCGTTCGCTGCCGACGCTGCCGACGACAGGCCGCGCGCTTCGATGATCGCCGCGCCGCGCTTGCCGACGGTCGGGATGAACGTGTCGCGGTTCCACACGTCGTCGTTGATCAGCTTCAGCAGCGATTCGCCTTCGGCGGTCGCGAAGCGGAAGTCGGGGTACATCGTCGGCGAGTGGTTGCCCCACACGGCGAGCTTCTCGATCGATGCGACCGGCTTGCCCGACTTCGCTGCGAGCTGCGACAGCGCGCGGTTGTGGTCGAGGCGCAGCATGGCCGTGAAGTTCTTCTTCGGCAGATCCGGTGCCGACTTCATCGCGATGTAGGCGTTCGTGTTCGCCGGGTTGCCGACGACCAGCACCTTCACGTCGCGGCTCGCGACTTCGTTCAGCGCAGCGCCCTGAACCGTGAAGATTTCGGCGTTTGCCGACAGCAGGTCCTTGCGCTCCATGCCCTTCGAGCGCGGACGTGCGCCGACCAGCAGTGCGACGTCGGCATCCTTGAATGCGACCTTCGGATCATCGGTGATCACGACGCCCGCGAGCAGCGGGAACGCGCAATCGTCGAGTTCCATCACGACGCCTTTGACGGCGCCTTGGGCTTGCGGGAGGTCGAGCAGTTGCAGGATGACCGGCTGGTCCTTGCCGAGCAGGTCGCCGTTCGCGATGCGGAACAGCAGGGAGTAAGCGATTTGACCTGCGGCGCCGGTGACGGCAACGCGCTTTGCGGGCTTAGCCATTGAAAATCTCCAGGACGGGTAAAGCGTTGGACACTCGCGAAAACGCCATTCTATGCGCGTTGTGCAGAGTGTTGCATTGAAGCAGGGCGGAGGACTCGCGATGGCAGACGCGGTGAACCTGGAGACGGCCGTGGCACGTAGCCGGGGACGCGCTTTTGCACCCGCGAACCCTTGCTCGACCGGGAGTGTAGGAGCCGTCCGGCTCAAAGTCAAACGGTATCATATGTCTTATATAAGACAGATGTTTTGCGGAAATTGAGTGGACTTAAAAGTGCGGTTTGTGATGAAATGCGCGCCATGACATCGAACCAGGCGAATACCGCGAATCAGACCGGCGCAGGCGGCCCAGGGCAGCCGGGCGCGAGCGATCCCGCACCTTCGCCCGCGGCGGCTCCGTCGCCGACGTTCAGCCCGTTATACCAGCAGATTAAGTCATTAATCACGCAAAGTCTCGAAACCGGCGAGTGGAAGCCGGGCGAGATCATCCCGAGCGAGGTGGAGCTGGCGGCCCGTTACAAGGTCAGCCAGGGCACCGTCCGCAAGGCGATCGACGAGCTGGCCGCCGAAAACCTCGTGGTCCGGCGGCAGGGCAAGGGTACTTTTGTTGCAACGCACAACGAAGATCGCGCGCAGTTCCGCTTCCTGCGGCTGCTGGCCGACGACGGTGCCGAGCATCCGCACGTGAGCCGCCTGCTCGAATGCCGCCGCCTGCGCGCGCCGGCCGAGATCGCGCGGCAGCTCGACCTGAAGCCGGCCGACCCGGTCGTGCAGGTGCGCCGCCTGCTGGAGTTCGAGAACGAAGTGACGGTGCTCGACGAGATCTGGCTGCCGGGCGCGATGTTCCGCGGGCTCACGTTCGAGCGGCTGAGCGAGTACAAGGGGCCGCTCTACGCGATGTTCGAGACGGAGTTCGGCACGCGGATGATCCGCGCGACGGAAAAGATCCGCGCGGTAGCGGCGGAGCCGGCGGTGGCCGACCTGCTGCACGTGCCGGCAGGTTTCCCTTTGCTGTCGGTCGAGCGCGTGTCCTATACATACGGAGACCGGCCGGTGGAAGTGCGTCGCGGCTGGTATGTCACAACCGGGTACTACTATCAGAATGACTTGAGCTGACGGTGTATCGGCTCAAGCCGAGTGCGTTCGCGTTCCCCACGTTCGCGAAGCACGTTTCGGGCCGCCTTTGTTCTTGTTCGCGCAACTATCCAGAGCAGACTTTCGCTGCAGCGCGATATAAAAAGGCGCTAAAATCGCGGATTAGTGTGACAACATAGTAGGGGTCTAGCATGACTGATGCAGTAAGAAAGCCGAGGCCGGAATACCGGAACATCGGACTCGCCGATATCACGATGAAATATCGCATGCCGCTGGCAGCGACTTTGTCGATTCTCCACCGAGTCAGCGGCGCGCTGCTGTTCTTGTTCCTGCCGTTCCTGCTGTTCCTCTTCGACCAGAGTCTCACGTCCGAGCTCAGCTTCGAAGTCTTCAAGGCTTTCCTCTCCAACATCATCGTCAAGCTGATCGTCCTCGCACTGTCGTGGGCCTTCTTCCACCATTTCTGCGCCGGCATTCGCCACCTGCTGATGGACGTCAACCACGACGCCGTCACGAAGGAAGGCGGCAAGCGGACGGCAGTCGTCGTCTTTGTCGTCTCGATCGCGCTGACGATCGCCATGGCACTCAAACTGTTCGGAGCATTCTAAGAAAATGGCAGCCAATAACCGAATCGGCTCGAAGCGCCTCGTCGTCGGCGCCCACTACGGCCTGCGCGACTGGCTTGCGCAGCGCATCACCGCCACGATCATGGCGGTCTACACGGTCATCCTGCTCGTCCTGTTCTTCGGCGCGCACGATTTCTCGTACGAAGGCTGGGCGTCGATCTTCGCCGCGCAATGGATGAAGCTCGCGACCTTCGTGATGCTGCTTTCCCTCTTCTACCACGCATGGGTCGGCGTGCGCGACATCTGGATGGACTACGTGAAGCCCGTCGGTGTGCGCCTGCTGCTGCAATCGCTGACCATCGTCTGGCTGCTCGCATGTGCGGGCTACGCCGCGCAGATTCTCTGGAGAGTGTAAAGAATGGCTGCAATCAAAACTAACCTCCCGCGCCGCAAATTTGACGTCGTGATCGTCGGCGCAGGCGGCTCCGGCTTGCGCGCAGCGCTGCAACTGTCGCGCGCGGGCCTGTCGGTCGGCGTGCTGTCGAAGGTGTTCCCGACGCGTTCGCACACGGTGGCCGCGCAGGGCGGTATCGGTGCGTCGCTCGGCAACATGAGCGAAGACAACTGGCACTTCCACTTCTACGACACGATCAAGGGCTCCGACTGGCTCGGCGACCAGGACGCGATCGAATTCATGTGCCGTGAAGCGCCGAACGTCGTGTACGAACTCGAGCACTTCGGCATGCCGTTCGACCGTAACGCGGACGGCACGATCTACCAGCGCCCGTTCGGCGGCCATACCGCGAACTACGGCGAGAAGCCGGTCCAGCGCGCCTGCGCGGCCGCCGACCGTACCGGTCACGCGCTGCTGCACACGCTGTACCAGCAGAACGTCGAAGCGAAGACGCAGTTCTTCGTCGAATGGATGGCGCTCGACCTGATCCGCGACGCGGAAGGCGACGTGCTCGGCGTGACGGCCCTCGAGATGGAGACGGGTGACGTCTACATCATGGAAGGCAAGACGACGCTGTTCGCGACGGGCGGCGCAGGCCGGATCTTCGCGGCATCGACCAACGCGTTCATCAACACCGGCGACGGCCTCGGCATGGCTGCGCGTTCGGGCATCGCGCTGCAGGACATGGAGTTCTGGCAGTTCCACCCGACCGGCGTGGCCGGCGCGGGCGTGCTGATCACCGAAGGCGTGCGCGGCGAAGGCGGTATCCTGCGCAACGCGAACGGCGAGCGTTTCATGGAGCGCTACGCGCCGACGCTGAAGGATCTGGCGCCGCGTGACTTCGTGTCGCGTTCGATGGACCAGGAAATCAAGGAAGGCCGCGGCGTGGGTCCGAACAAGGATCACGTGCTGCTCGACCTGTCGCACATCGGCGCCGAGACGATCATGAAGCGTCTGCCGTCGATCCGCGAAATCGCGCTGAAGTTCGCGAACGTCGACGCGATCAAGGAACCGATCCCGGTCGTCCCGACGATCCACTACCAGATGGGCGGCATCCCGACCAACATCCACGGTCAGGTCGTCGGCACGACGCGCGGCGGTCACAAGGATCCGGTCAACGGCTTCTACGCAGTGGGCGAATGCTCGTGCGTGTCCGTGCACGGCGCGAACCGCCTCGGCACGAACTCGCTGCTGGACCTCGTGGTGTTCGGCCGTGCGGCCGGCAACCACATCGTCGAGCACGTGAAGAACCAGAAGGAACACAAGCCGCTGCCGGCCGATGCAGGCGAATTCTCGCTGGCGCGCCTGAACAAGCTCGACAAGTCGAGCTCGGGCGAGTACACGCAGGACGTCGCGAACGACATCCGCTCGACGATGCAGAAGCACGCAGGCGTGTTCCGCACGTCGGAACTGCTGAAGGAAGGCGTCGACCAGATGGCCGGCCTGAAGGCACGCGTGGAAAACATCCACCTGAAGGACAAGTCGAAGGTGTTCAACACCGCGCGCGTCGAAGCGCTCGAGCTGGAGAACCTGATCGAAGTTGCTCGCGCAACGATGGTGTCGGCGGAAGCACGCAAGGAAAGCCGTGGCGCGCACGCCCACAGCGACTACGAACACCGCGACGACGAGAACTGGCTGCGCCACACGCTGTGGTACAGCGAAGGCGATCGCCTCGACTACAAGCCGGTTCAAATGAAGCCGCTGACGGTCGAATCCGTGCCGCCGAAGCCGCGCACGTTCTAAGCCGAGTCAAAGGAATCCGAAATGGCAAAACGCATTTTTGAAGTCTACCGCTACGATCCGGACAAGGACGCAGCGCCGCGCATGCAGACGTACGAGCTGGAGCTCGAGCACGAGCGCATGCTGCTCGACGCACTGGTCAAGCTGAAGGCCGTGGACGAGACGCTGTCGTTCCGCCGTTCGTGCCGTGAAGGCGTGTGCGGTTCGGACGCGATGAACATCAACGGCAAGAACGGTCTCGCGTGCCTGACGAACCTGAACGACCTGCCGCAGAAGATCGTGCTGCGTCCGCTGCCGGGCCTGCCCGTCGTGCGTGACCTGATCGTCGACATGACGCACTTCTTCAACCAGTACCACTCGATCAAGCCGTACCTGATCAACGACGCGCCGCCGCCGGAGAAGGAACGCCTCCAGTCGCCGGAAGAGCGCGACGAGCTCGACGGCGTGTACGAGTGCATTCTGTGCGCGAGCTGCTCGACGTCGTGCCCGAGCTTCTGGTGGAACCCGGACAAGTTCGTCGGCCCGGCCGGCCTGCTGCAGGCTTACCGCTTCATCGCGGACAGCCGCGACACGGCCACCGGCGAGCGTCTCGACAACCTGGAAGACCCGTACCGTCTGTTCCGTTGCCACACGATCATGAACTGCGTCGACGTTTGCCCGAAGGGCCTGAACCCGACGAAGGCGATCGGCAAGATCAAGGAACTGATGGTTCGCCGCGCGGTTTAAGGTCGGCATGAGCGACGATTCGCATCAATCCGACCCGCACCGTCGCGCACGCCTCCGCTGGCGTGCGCGGCGGGGTCTGCTGGAGAACGACATCATTTTCGAGCGTTTCTTCAGCAGATACGAGCATGACCTCACCGATGCAGACGTAGGCGCGTTGTCGCGCCTGCTCGATCTGAGCGACAACGACCTGATGGACTTGCTCCTCGCGCGCAAGGAACCAGAAGGCGACCTAGACAGCCCGGATATTCACCGGCTGTTGGAGATGCTGCGCAACGTGTAACGCCAAGGCGTAACACGCTGTGCCCGTTATCGAATCCCGTTTCTTTATTTCGATTGAGGATGTGCCATGACTCCGTCTGATGTTAAAGCCACGCTATCGTTCAGCGACAACTCGCCGAGCGTCGAACTGCCGATCTACAAGGGCACGATGGGCCCGGACGTGATCGACATCCGCAAGCTGTACGGCCAGACCGGCAAGTTCACGTACGACCCGGGCTTCATGTCGACGGCAGCTTGTAATTCGGCGATCACGTACATCGACGGCGACAAGGGCGAGCTGCTGTACCGCGGCTACCCGATCGACAACCTCGCGCAAAACGCGGACTTCCTCGAAAGCTGCTACCTGCTGCTGAAGGGCGAACTGCCGAACGCAGCGCAGAAGAAGGAGTTCGTCGACACCGTCACGAAGCACACGATGGTGCACGAGCAGATGCACTTCTTCTTCCGTGGCTTCCGTCGCGACGCGCACCCGATGGCGATCCTGGTCGCTGCAGTCGGCGCGCTGTCGGCGTTCTACCACGACTCGCTCGACATCAACGATCCGCGTCACCGTGAAGTGTCGGCGATCCGCATGATCGCGAAGCTGCCGACGCTCGTCGCGATGGCGTACAAGTACAGCATCGGCCAGCCGTTCGTGTATCCGAAGAACTCGCTGTCGTACAGCGCGAACTTCATGCACATGATGTTCTCGAACCCGTGCGAAGAGTACAAGGTCAACGACGTGCTCGTCCGCGCACTCGACCGTATCCTGATCCTGCACGCAGACCACGAGCAAAACGCATCGACGTCGACCGTCCGCCTGGCCGGCTCGTCGGGCGCGAACCCGTTCGCCTGTATCGCTGCCGGTATCGCCTGTCTGTGGGGCCCGGCGCACGGTGGTGCGAACGAAGCCGCGCTGAACATGCTCGAGCAGATCGGTTCGCCGGACAACATCCCCGAATTCATCAAGCAGGTGAAGGACAAGAATTCGGGCGTGAAGCTGATGGGCTTCGGTCACCGCGTGTACAAGAACTACGACCCGCGTGCGAAGCTGATGCGCGAAACGTGCTACGAAGTGCTGAACGAACTGGGCCTGCACGACGACCCGCTGTTCAAGCTCGCGATGCAGCTCGAGAAGATCGCGCTGGAAGACGAATACTTCGTGTCGCGCAAGCTGTACCCGAACGTCGACTTCTACTCGGGCATCGTCCAGCGCGCGCTGGGCATCCCGACGTCGATGTTCACGTGTATCTTCGCGATGGCACGTACGGTCGGCTGGATCGCACAGTGGAACGAAATGATCGGCGATCCGGAACAGAAGATCGGCCGTCCGCGTCAGCTGTTCATCGGCGATACGCCGCGCGAAGCGAAGCCGCTCAACGCACGTTAAGTCGTGCGCGGCGCGAACGGCCGGCAGGCCGCTCGCGTCGGGCGATCGCAACGCCACGACACCCCGACGGGTCATCCCGTCGGGGTGTTTTCATTTGTGCGGCCGAGGTTCGCCCGGGCCGGCGCGGCGCTCAAGCGACGGCGGGCGCGTGTCGAGTGCGGGTGCGTCGTGATCGGGCGCGTGGCCGTGCTGCACGAAGAATTGCCGGTATGCGCCGGGCGTCATCCTGCGCGCGGCGAGGAACTGGCGGTTGAAGTTCGCGGTATTCGGAATGCCGCAGCGCGCAGCCACGGTCGCGATCGGCCAGTCGGTGCCGACGAGATGACGGCACGCGTGCGCGAGCCGCAGCCGCTGCACGTAGCGGCCGACGCTTTCGCCGAGATGCCGGACGAACAGGCGCTGCAAAGTGCGTTCGGATAGGTGCGCGGCGGCGGCGAGCGCGTCGATGCGCAACGGCTCGTGGAAGTGCCGGTCGATCGCGTCGAGCACGCGGTCGAGGCGTTCGGCTTCGGGGGCGGCTGCGTTGGCACGCGGTGTCGTGCCGCCGGCCCGGTCGTACGCGTGCGCGGTGGCGAGCGGTTCGCCGCCGGCTTCCGCGAGATCGACGAGCGTGTCGAGCACGGCTGCGAGCCGTGTGCGCGGCGACGGATCGAGCAACCGCGGCAGCCGTGCGCGCATCGCGCGGGCTGCATCCGTATCGAAGCGCAGGCCCGGCGCGGCACGCCGCAGCAGCGAGCGCAGCGGCGCGTATTCGGGGCAACAGTCGGCCAGACGCCTCGCCCAGTCGCCGTCGAACCAGATGACGAGCGCGACTTCAGGCGCATCGCGATCGATGCGTGCGTTCGACGACCAGGTATGCGGCAGGTTGGGCGGCACGAGCACCAGGTCGTCGTCCGCGTAGTGCGCGACGTGATCACGGATGAAGCGCCGGCCGCGGCTGTTGAGCGTCAGCGTCAGTTCGTACTCGGGATGGCGATGCCACTCGAACGGGATGCGCGCGAGTTGGCGGTGATAGACGCGGACCGAACAGCCGGGGGCGAACGTCACGTGCTCGTACTGCGGTTTCATTGCGGCCTCCGGGGGAGCGCCGGCATCGCGCCGTGGCATGATCGTGAGCGATCGTCACGACGGAGCGATGCCATGTTTTCACATGTTTGCGTGGGGGTGGCCGACACCGCGCGCGCCTACGATTTCTACGCGCCGCTGTTCGCGGAACTCGGGCTGCGCCTGAAATTCCGCGAGCCGGACGGCTGGTCGGGCTGGATGCCGGCCGACACCGACCGGCCGCTGTTCTTCTTCGGCCAGCCGCTCGACGGCCGCGCGCCCGAACCGGGCAACGGCCACACGATCGCGTTCGATGTGCCGACCCGTGCGCAGGTCGATCGCTGCCACGCGCTTGCGCTGCGGCACGGCGGCACCTGCGAAGGGCCGCCCGGACTGCGGCCGGACTATCACCGCGACTACTACGGCGCGTATTTCCGCGATCCGGACGGCAACAAGCTGTGCGTGGTCTGCCATCGTCCCGAGTGATGTACGGTTGTCAGGATTGTATCGATAGTTGACCGGATAGTGGTGATGGCGGCGATGCACAGGCCGTACGCTGACAGCACATCACGACACCTGTCAGCGAGGAGACCACGATGCAACTGACGATTGACGACCTGCCTGCCGCGATTCGCGACGCGAAAAGGGCGTTGCGCGCCGACTTGCCCGGTTATGCGGCCGCGTTCCGCGAACTGGAGGGCGATATCGCGCGGCAGGTCGACGCGATTCGGCGTGCGCATGCGCATGGCCATGACGTGATTCCGGTGGTGCCGTTCGCGGACATCGCGGGCGGGGCCGTCGATCCGCAAGCGATTGCCGCGATCCGCACGCATGGCGCGGTCGTGATCCGTGGCGTATTCGATGCGCAGCAGGCGCGCGACTGGAACGACGAGATTGGTGCCTACCTGGACGCGAACCGCTTCAACGACCGGCTGCACGCACGTGCCGAGGACCGCTATTTCGGCAATCTCGCGTCGGGCAAGCCGCAGATCTACGGCGTCTACTGGTCGAAGCCGCAGGTGGCTGCGCGCCAGTCGCCGGCACTGACTCAAGCGCGCGTGTTCCTCAACCGCCTGTGGCGGCACGCGGATGGCGGGCGCACGCACTTCGATCCCGACCAGGTGCCGGCCTATGCGGACCGGATTCGCCGCCGCCCGCCCGGCTCGACGTCGCTCGGGCTGTCGCCGCATGTCGACGGCGGTTCGGTCGAACGCTGGCTGGGCGCGAATTTCCGGCAGGTCTACCGTCACGTGCTGGCCGGCCGCTGGCGTGATTACGACCCGTTCGATGCGGCGTTCCGTCCCGATGTCGAGGAGATTCCGTCGCCGGCCGTATGCTCGATGTTCCGCACGTTCCAGGGCTGGACCGCACTGACGCCGCAGGGGCCCGGCGACGGCACGCTGCAGTTGATCCCGGTGGCGAACGCGATGGCCTACGTCGTGCTGCGTGCGCTGCAGGACGATGTCGCCGACGACGACCTGTGCGGCGCGCGTCCGGGCCGCGCGCTGTCGATCCGGCCCGAATGGCACGCGCTGCTGCTCGACGCGCTGGTGCCGATCCCGCACATGGAGCCGGGCGACGCGGTGTTCTGGCACGGCGACGTCGTGCACGCGGTCGAGGATGCGCACCGCGGGAGCGGCGACAGCAACGTGATGTACATCGCGGCCGCGCCCGGTTGCGCGAAGAACGACGCGTACCTGCAGCGCCAGTGCGCTGCGTTCCTGCGCGGCGAGAGCCCGCCCGATTTCCCGACCGATCATTTCGAGGTCGAATTCGACGGACGGGGCGGGGAGGGTGATCTCACGGCGCTCGGCCGTTCGCAGATGGGGTTCGGGGCGGGCGAGTCGCAAGCATGTCGCCCGTGAAAGCGGCGGCTCGCCGGGTGGCGAACGGCGGGCTGCCGAATCCGCTGCGTGTCGCGCGCAATTCGACGCAATCGGCTGTCGGCGCAACTGAAATCGACGCGAATTGCGCAATTTGGCTTCCGATAATGGTCCGGACACAACGCAGCCGCCCCGTGTGAAGCACGGGTGTGGCGCTGACCATGGAGGAGTCGATGCAATTCACGCAAGCGATCGTTCGCCGCCCCGCGCCGTCCTGTGGCGCGGGCCTGACCACCGCCGAACTCGGCGCGCCCGATTACGACAAGACGCTCACCCAGTTCCACGCTTATTGCGAAGCGCTGCGCACGCTCGGCGTCGCGCTGACCGAACTGCCGCCGCTGGAGGCATTCCCCGATTCGCACTTCGTCGAGGACACCGCGGTCGTGACGCCGGAATTCGCGGTGATCACGCGCCCCGGTGCGCCGGCGCGGCGTGGCGAGACGGTGCACATCGAAGCGGCGCTGGCCGCGCATCGCGACCTGCTGCCGATGCAGGACGGCCGGCTCGACGGCGGTGACGTGATGCAGGTCGGCAAGCGCTTCTACATCGGCCTGACGGGCCGTACCGACGCCGACGGCATCGCCGCATTCGACTCGCTCGTATCGCGCTACGGCTATTCGGTCGTCGCGGTGCCGGTGGGCGCCGGCCTGCATCTCAAGTCGGTCGTCAACGCGCTCGGCGACGACACGCTGCTCGTGACCGAAGCGTTGGCCGCGCATCCGGCCTTCGCCGGCTATCGCCGGATCGCGATCTCGGCCGCCGACGAATACGCGGGCAACACGCTGCGCGTGAACGGCACGCTGATCACCCCGGCCGGCTACCCGCGCGTGCACGACGCGATCGCGTCGCTCGGGCTGCCGCTGCACGTGATCGATACGAGCGAGTTCCGCAAGATGGACGGCGGCCTGACCTGCCTGTCGCTGCGGTTCTAGCCGATTGGCGCGCGGCCGCTTCGGCCGGATAATGTGGCCCCCGCGCTGAACAGGAGACGTTCCGCGCACCAGCCACGACCCGACCGGAGCGAACGCGGATGACCGACAAGAAGATGCAGCTCGACAAGATCGATCTCCGGATCCTCGACATCCTGCGCACCGACGGGCGGATTTCCTACCGGAAGCTGTCCGAGCTCGTGAACCTCACGCCGCGGCCGTGCCAGGCGCGCGTGGAGCGGCTCGAGGCGCTTGGGGTGATCGAAGGGTACCGCGCGGTGATCAAGGCGCCGCGCGCGACCAAGCCGATCGTCGTGATCGCGCAGATCACGCTGGCCGACCACGGGCGTTCGCAGGCGCCGTTCGAGGACGACATGCGGACGAATCCGGCCGTGCTCGATTGCTGGCTCGTCAGCGGCACGTTCGATTTTCTCGTGCGGCTCGCGTGCGAGGATCTCGACGAGTACCGGCGGATCGCGAACCTGTGGCTGGAAAGCCCGCGGTTCCGGATTGAGAAGATCGTGACGACGGCCGAACTGCAGGCGATCAAGCGCAGCGTCGTGTGATGCGGCCGGGAAGGACCGGCTTCGACGCGAATGACCCGGCCTGACGATTTGCATTCCGAATCAAATTCGTCGGGCCTGAATCCAATCAGGGTGAACACTATGGATGCTTTGCAAGCGGCAGCGGAGACGGCCGCACCGTCCGGAACGACGCTGAAGCGCCGTCTGCAGGGCCGCCACATCGCGATGATCGCGATCGGCGGCTCGATCGGCACGGGGTTGTTCGTCGCGTCGGGGGCGTCGGTTGCCCAGGCGGGGCCGGGCGGGGCGATCGCCGCGTATATCGCGATCGGGCTGATGGTGTACTTCGTCGTCACGGGCCTCGGCGAGATGGCCGCGCTGATGCCGGTATCGGGCTCGTTCGCGATCTACGGCGAGAAGTACGTCGACGAAGGCTTCGGCGTCGCGCTCGGCTGGACCTACTGGTACAGCTGGGCCGTGACGATCGCGATCGAGCTGGTCGCCGCGCAGATCGTGATGCGCTACTGGTTTCCAACCCTGCCCGGCATCTGGTGGGGCGCGGGTTTCCTCGTGCTGATCTTCCTGCTGAATACGCTGTCGGTGCGCGGTTTCGGCGAATCGGAATACTGGTTCTCGCTGATCAAGGTCGTCACCGTGGTCGCGTTCATCGCGGCCGGGCTGCTGATCGCCGCCGGCCTGATCGGGAACGGGCATCCGGTCGGCTTGCGCAACTTCACGACGGGCGATGCGCCGTTCGTCGGCGGTGTGCACGCGATGATGAGCGTCGCGCTGATCGCGGGCTTCTCGTTTCTCGGCACCGAGCTGGTCGGGATCACGGCCGGCGAATCGGAAAACCCGCGCAAGACGATCCCGCGTGCGGTGAAACAGATCTTCTGGCGGATCATGCTGTTCTACGTGTTCGCGATCTTCGTGATCGGCCTGCTGGTGCCGTACACCGACCCGAACCTGCTGAAGAGCGACGTGACCGACATCGGCGTGAGCCCGTTCACGCTGGTGTTCAGCCACGCGGGTTTCCGGCTCGCGGCCGGCGCGATGAATCTCGTGATCCTGACGGCCGTGCTGTCGGCCGGCAATTCCGGGACTTACGCGGCGACGCGGATGCTGTACAACCTCGCGGCGGAAGGGCGCGCGCCGGCGATGTTCGCGAGGCTGTCGCCGGGCGGCGTGCCGCGCAACGCGCTGTACGCGACGATGGCCGTCGGCGGGCTGTGCTTCCTCACGTCGCTGACCGACAACCAGAGCATCTATCTGTGGCTGCTGAATACGGTCGGCATCACCGGCTTCATCGCGTGGCTCGGCATCGCGGTCTGCCATTACCGGTTCCGCAAGGGGTTCCTGAAGCAGGGCTACCGGCTCGAACAACTGCCGTACCGCGCGAAATGGTTC
This sequence comes from Burkholderia sp. Se-20373, assembly GCF_017104705.1. NCBI lineage: Bacteria > Pseudomonadati > Pseudomonadota > Betaproteobacteria > Burkholderiales > Burkholderiaceae > Burkholderia > Burkholderia sp. Se-20373. The sequence continues at coordinate 37,672 of NZ_JAAGPH010000051.1, forward strand.
CCGTTCGGGCCGCTGTTCGCGATCGCGATCTGCATCGTGATCTCGCTCGGGCAGGATTACCAGGCGCTCTTCGCGGCCCGCATCGACTGGATGGAAGTGCTGTCGATCTACGTGTGGATTCCGCTGTTCGTCGCGATCTGGTGGGCGTATCGCCGTGCACGCAAGAGCCGGCTCGTGCGCTACGAGGAGATGGACATCGGGCCGTGGCTGACGCGTTCGGTCGAGGCCGTCGATGCAGCGGCCACGCAGCGGGGGCAGTCGCACTGACTGCGTGGTACGGATAGCGCGATAACGGGAGCCGGCATGTTTTGTCCGGCCGGCTCCGATGCATGCGGCTGGCGTGCGGCGTCATCTGCACGAGACGCCGGTCGCCGCGTGAGCAGGGGGGAGGGGGCATCTGCCACTTTGCAAGAAGCGATGCGGATCCCGTGCCTGCGTTACTTGTCCAGCTCCGGATAGTGTCGGAAGATGCCCATGTCGTTGAACGGGATGCGGCGTTCCGACTCGAGATAGAGCGCAACGGGCGTATGCAGTGCAACGCGGTCGTGCAGTGCAACCAGCGCCGCGATCTGCCGCTCCGCACGCTTCATCGCTTTCGGAAACGCGTAGCGCAGGCCCTCGATCAACTGGAATAACGACAGGTCCGCATAGCTGAGTGCGTTGCCGACGAGGTAGCCGCTCCTGTGCGGATTCTGTGCGAGTACACGCTCGAAGTATCCGAGGAATTTCGGCAGCCGGTTTTCGAGGAAATCGGCGGCACGCTCGGCGGCTTCCGCCTGCTGATCCTCGTAGTAGAGGCCGCTTGCGATCGGATGGTGCGTGTCGTGGATCTCGGTGACGAAATCGGCGACGGTCAACTGAAGCTGGTGCACCCACAGCCGGCCGGCTTCGTCGTCGGGCGCGAGCCCCAGCCGCGCGCCGAGAAACAGCAGGATGTTCGCGGTCTGCCCGATGACGACGTCGCCGGCCTTCAGGAAGGGCGGCGCGAACGGCACGCATTCCGCCTTCGAGCTGTCCATCATCCGCATCATTGCCGGCACGCCCATGCCGCGCCCCGATTCACGCGCGACGTCGACATAGTCGGCTTCGGCCGCTTCGAGCGCGAGCCGCACGTACTCGCCTCGGCCCTGGATCTCGGGCCAGTAATACAGTTCGTATCGCATGCTGTCTTCCCGTTCGTTGAACCGGCTGCCGCCGGCATCGTGACGACCGGGCGGCCACGCGTCGCGCGCCACCCGCTGCGAATAGACAGTCTAGGCGATCGCGTAGACCTCGTCGCGCGCATGCGGCTTCTGCTTGTCCTCGATGCGCGGCCGGTACAGCTCGACGTCGAGCGTGCCGTGGCGGAACAGCGTCGTGAACAGCGTGCCCTCTTCGTCGAGGCGGGCGAGCGATTCGTTCAGGCCGAGCTTCATGGGGAGGGCTCCGGGTCTGGATCGTTTGGGGGACATGCGCGTTGCGCCATCGTATCTCGAAATCAGGAGCGCGATGTTCAGCGCCCGAGGAGGCGGCCGAATCACTCGCCACCGATGAAACGGTGGCCGCACATGCTTGCCATGGATGAAACGTGTGCGTCCATCGATGAAACAGCGTGACGATCGTTCGCATTCGATCGACAGGTTCACCGCGATTTAATAAACGCCCACTACGATCCCGCATCGTCGATCGACCGATGCGCAGCGATTCGATTCGAGCGTCGACCCTGCCATCCATCGCCGAACCGCGCGACGCATCAGGTTGTCATTCCCGTGAACCCGCGATTTGCAACGTCGTGACCGGCTGCCGGCGTTGCTCGCATCATTTCGTATTTCTCATGAATCGAACCCCGTCGGCTTCTTTACGCAGAAAATTCCTGGCTGCCGCACCCGCGGTTGCCGTGGCGCCGCTGCTGAGCGCATGCGGCGGTGACGACGTCACGTCGGCGCCCGTCACCGATGCGGCGCTGGCCGCGCAGATGTCCGCGAAGCTCAACGCGCAGCTCGGCGACGCGGCGACGGTCAACGCGATCGTGCCTGCGCTGACCGATGTCGGCTTCACGTGGGACCTGCCGACGGTGCCGGCCGCGCAAATCGGCGCGATCGTCGCATACAGCTTCGGCAATCGCCCGAACGCGGCAAGCGGCAATACGTCGAGCACGGGCGGCAACCAGTCCGCGCTGCCCGATCCGGGGCCCGTCAACGAAGCGCTCGCGGACGCCGTCTACCGTATTCGGCAACTGAAACCGGTCAAGGTCTACGCGCAGTGGGAGATTGCGCGCTTTCTCGTGTCGAAATACGGGATGGGCGCCGACGTGCTGTCGTCGATCGAGCCCGTGATCGCGAGCGACGGCACGATCGTGTACCTGAGTACGGCGGGTGTGGCCGCCGAGGCCGTCTCGCGCGCGGGCGGCGCGGCCGCGATGGGCAGCGTCGCGGTGGTCGGTCATCGGGATCACGCGAAGCGCTGCATCCAGACCTCGCAACAGGCGGGCATGAAGGCGGCCGCGGTTGCCGAGGTGTCGTTGCCGACGCTCTACGACCCGCAGTCGGGCCAGCCGTGGACGCGTAACCGCAGCCTGTACCTCGTGCACGACATGTATGCGCAGATGCTCGGCCGTGCGATCGGCGCGACGATGCAGGCGTTCCCGAAGGGCTGACGCACTTTCTCTTTCCCGATTCCGATGACCATGCAGACCCGCCGCCATTTTCTCGTTTCCGCTTCCGCGCTGGCCGCGACCGGTGCCGCCGGTACGCCTGCCTTCGCGAGCGACGCGCCCGTTTCAGACGCCGAACTGCAACGCCAGATGCTCGGCAAACTGACGAACGAACTGAACGACCGCGCAGCCGCCACCGACGAGACCGGCTACCTGTTCGAACGGTTTTTCTCGTGGCTGCCGCCGACCGTCCAGAACACGGCCATCAACACGATTGTCGCCTTCGGCTTCGGCAGTCGCGCCGCGGCGGTGCCGGGCCCGGTGAACGAGGCGATTGCCGACGCCGTGTTCCTGCTGCGCCAGAAGGTTGCCGTGCGGATTTTCGCGCAGCAGGAGGTCGCGAGCGTGCTCGCGTCGAAATACGGGCTGACGGCCGGCGTGACGTCGATCGCGACCCCGGCCCAGGCCGCCGGCAGCCCGATACCGACGCCAGACGGCGTCGCTGCCGCGATCGTCGAGCAGGCCGGCTCGGCTGCGGCACTCGGCAACGTCGGTGTCGTCACTCATACGGATCAGGCGTCGCTTGCCGTGCGCGTGTCGAATGCCGCCGGGATGCCGGCCGCGCTGCCGGCGGGCCTGACGCTACCGTCGCTTTACGACGCGTCCGCGCAGATGCCGGCATTGCGCCGCCGCGATCTCTACCTGCTGAGCAACGTCGGCGTGCAACTGGGCATGCTGCGGCTCGACCTGATCAACCGCGAGTACCCGAACGGCTGACGCTGCCGGGCGCTCGCGGAACATCTCCCGTTCATCGACCTCTTCCATTCCGGAACCGTCATGTCCTTTCGCGTGTCGTCGTGACATGCGCAGCGCGGTGGCGGTCGTGGCCGCCGCGCCGTGGTGCCCGCGTTGCCGGGTAATGCTTATCCGGGTATCGCGTGTACTACCCAACTCACTGTTTTTATTCACTTTTTTCGTTATCGTGGTACTCCATGGGCCGATTTTGCGTGGCATAATCGATCACATCCGCAAGGCTTGTAGTCACAACGACCCCGCATACCCATGGCACAGACTCTCTACGACAAACTGTGGAACACCCACGTGGTCCACACCGAGGAAGACGGCACGACCCTGCTGTACATCGACCGTCAGCTGCTGCATGAAGTCACGAGCCCGCAGGCGTTCGAAGGGCTGAAGATGGCGCAGCGTCCGGTGTGGCGCATCAGCGCGAACCTGGCCGTGTCGGACCACAACGTGCCGACCACCGATCGCAGCCACGGCATCGCCGATCCCGTCTCGAAGCTCCAGGTCGACACGCTCGACGCGAACTGCGATGCGTTCGGCATCACGCAGTTCAAGATGAACGACGTGCGCCAGGGCATCGTCCACATCATCGGGCCGGAACAGGGCGCGACGCTGCCGGGCATGACGATCGTGTGCGGCGATTCGCATACGTCGACGCACGGCGCGTTCGGTGCGCTCGCGCACGGCATCGGCACGTCGGAAGTCGAGCACGTGCTCGCCACGCAAACCCTGCTGCAGAAAAAGAGCAAGAACATGCTCGTGAAGGTCGAGGGCACGTTGCCGCGCGGCTGTACCGCGAAAGACATCGTGCTCGCGATCATCGGCAAGATCGGCACGGCCGGCGGCACGGGCTACGCGATCGAATTCGGCGGCTCGACGATCCGCGCGCTGACGATGGAAGGCCGCATGACCGTCTGCAACATGGCGATCGAGGCTGGCGCGCGCGCGGGCATGGTCGCGGTGGACGACACGACGATCGATTACCTGTTGGGCCGCCCGTTCGTGCCGACCGGTGCGGAATGGGACCAGGCCGTCGAATACTGGCGCCAGTTCAAGTCGGACGACGGCGCGCAGTTCGATCGCGTGGTCGAGCTGAACGCAGCCGAAATCGTCCCGCAGGTCACCTGGGGCACGTCGCCGGAAATGGTCACGTCGATCGACGGCCGCGTGCCGGACCCCGAGCGCGAGAAGGATCCGGTCAAGCGCGATGCGATGGAGCGTGCGCTGGCCTACATGGCGCTCGAGCCGAACACGCCGATCGAATCGATCAAGGTCGACAAGATCTTCATCGGCTCGTGCACGAACGCGCGAATCGAAGACATCCGCGCAGCCGCGTATGTCGTGAAGAAGCTGAACCGTCGCGTCGCGTCGAACGTGCGGCTCGCGATGGTCGTGCCGGGCTCGGGCCTCGTGAAGGCACAGGCCGAGCGCGAAGGCCTCGACAAGGTGTTCACGGACGCCGGCTTCGAATGGCGCGAGCCGGGCTGCTCGATGTGCCTCGCGATGAATGCCGACCGGCTCGAGCCGGGCGAGCGCTGCGCGTCGACGTCGAACCGCAACTTCGAAGGCCGGCAGGGCGCGGGCGGTCGCACGCACCTCGTGAGCCCCGCGATGGCGGCAGCCGCGGCCATCGAAGGTCACTTCGTCGACATTCGCCAGCTGGGGTAACGCATGACGGCATCGAAGGTCATTGCGCGGCTGGTTGCCGCGCTGGCGCTGGCGGGGCTGGGTTTCGGCCTCGCGGGCTGCAATACCGTCCAGGGCTTCGGGCAGGACGTCAACGCTGCCGGCAGCGCGCTGAAGCGCGCCGCGGAGTGACGTTCCCCACCGAGAATTTGTCGATGTGCGCCGGCTGAACGCCGGCCCTTCAACCGGATAGACGGATCATGGAAAAATTCACAGTGCATACCGGCGTCGTGGCGCCGCTCGATCGCGAGAACGTCGACACCGACGCGATCATCCCGAAGCAGTTCCTGAAGTCGATCAAGCGTACGGGCTTCGGTCCGAACGCGTTCGACGAATGGCGTTATCTCGATCACGGCGAGCCGGGCCAGGACAACTCGAAGCGTCCGCTGAACCCCGACTTCGTGCTGAACCAGCCGCGCTACCAGCGCGCATCCGTGCTGCTCGCACGCAAGAACTTCGGCTGCGGTAGCTCGCGCGAGCATGCGCCGTGGGCGCTGCAACAGTACGGCTTCCGCGCGATCATCGCGCCGAGCTTCGCCGATATTTTCTTCAACAACTGCTACAAGAACGGCCTGCTGCCGATCGTGCTGACCGAGCAGCAGGTCGATCACCTGTTCAACGAGACGGTCGCGTTCAACGGCTTCGAGGTGACGGTCGATCTCGACGCGCAGGTCGTGCGCACGGGCGACGGCCGCGAGTATCCGTTCGAGATCGCCGCGTTCCGCAAGTACTGCCTGCTGAACGGCTTCGACGACATCGGCCTCACGCTGCGCCACGCGGACAAGATCCGCCAGTTCGAGGCCGAGCGCCTCGTGAAGCAGCCGTGGCTCAACACCAAGCTGGTCGGCTGAGATCGCCTTTCGGGCGGGCGCGCCGGCGGCGCGTTCGCCGGCCTGCCTCCATAAAAACCTACCCAGTCAGGAATTTCGCATGAAGATTGCAGTGCTGCCCGGCGACGGCATCGGTCCGGAAATCGTCAATGAAGCCGTGAAGGTGCTGAACGCACTCGACGAGAAGTTCGAACTCGAACAGGCGCCGGTCGGCGGCGCGGGCTACGAGGCGAGCGGCCATCCGCTGCCCGACGCGACGCTGCAGCTCGCGAAGGACGCCGACGCGATCCTGTTCGGCGCCGTGGGCGACTGGAAGTACGACTCGCTCGAGCGCGCGCTGCGCCCCGAGCAGGCGATCCTCGGGCTGCGCAAGCATCTCGAGCTGTTCGCGAACTTCCGCCCGGCAATCTGCTATCCGCAGCTCGTCGATGCGTCGCCGCTGAAGCCCGAGCTGGTCGCGGGCCTCGACATCCTGATCGTGCGCGAACTGAACGGCGACATCTACTTCGGCCAGCCGCGCGGCGTGCGCGCTGCACCGGACGGCCTGTTCGCGGGCGAACGCGAAGGCTTCGACACGATGCGCTATTCGGAACCGGAAGTGCGCCGCATCGCGCACGTCGCGTTCCAGGCAGCCCGCAAGCGCGCGAAGAAGCTGCTGTCGGTCGACAAGGCGAACGTGCTCGAAACGTCGCAGTTCTGGCGCGACATCATGATCGACGTGTCGAAGGAATACGCGGACGTCGAGCTGTCGCACATGTACGTCGACAACGCGGCGATGCAGCTCGCGAAGGCGCCGAAGCAGTTCGACGTGATCGTCACCGGCAACATGTTCGGCGACATCCTGTCGGATGAGGCGTCGATGCTGACGGGCTCGATCGGCATGCTGCCGTCGGCGTCGCTCGACAAGAACAACAAGGGCCTGTACGAGCCGTCGCACGGTTCGGCGCCGGACATCGCGGGCAAGGGCATCGCGAACCCGCTCGCGACGATCCTGTCGGCCGCGATGATGCTGCGCTATTCGCTGAATCGCGCGGAGCAGGCCGATCGCATCGAGCGCGCGGTGAAAACGGTGCTCGAACAGGGCTATCGCACGGGCGACATCGCGACGCCGGGTTGCCAGCAGGTCGGCACGACGGCGATGGGCGACGCGGTGGTCGCGGCGCTGTAACGCGATCATGTAGAAAGGGCGCGAACAGGCCGCGAAATCGGCCGGTTCGCATGCGGTTGGCCGTTGTGCGGGCCACCGGCTTTGTGTAGACTCGAACGATGGCGCATCTTTCCCTGATCTCCCCGGTCTTGAAACTCCACGGCAACACAGCCCGTGCGGGTGCGCGCGCCATCGTCATCACGAAAACCATTACCACGAAAACGATCATTAAACGCTGATCGTCCGTCGTGCCCGCCTATTTCCCCGCGCGGTCACACCGGGGACGGAATGGCGGGGAAGCTCCATCAAAGGGTTAGTCATGAACGTAGGTCTCGTAGGTTGGCGCGGCATGGTCGGCAGCGTCCTGATGCAGCGCATGCAGGAAGAGGGCGATTTCGACCTGATCGAACCGGTGTTTTTCAGCACCAGCAACACGGGCGGCAAAGCGCCGTCGTTCGCGAAAAACGAGACTACGCTCAAGGACGCGACCAACGTCGACGAGCTGAAGAAGTGCGACGTGATCATCACGTGCCAGGGCGGCGACTACACGAACGACGTGTTCCCGAAGCTGCGCGCGGCCGGCTGGAACGGCTACTGGATCGATGCGGCATCGTCGCTGCGGATGAAGGACGACGCGGTCATCATCCTCGATCCGGTCAACCTCGACGTGATCAAGGACGCGCTCGTCAAGGGCCAGAAGAACTTCATCGGCGGCAACTGCACGGTCAGCCTGATGCTGATGGCGCTCGGCGGCCTGTTCAGCGAGAACCTCGTCGACTGGATGACGGCGATGACCTACCAGGCCGCATCGGGCGCGGGCGCGCAGAACATGCGCGAACTGCTGGCGCAGATGGGCACGCTGAACGGCGCGGTTCAGGCGCAACTCGCCGATCCGGCTTCCGCGATCCTCGACATCGACCGCCGCGTGCTGGCCGCAATGAACAGCGACGCGATGCCGACGAGCAACTTCGGCGTGCCGCTCGCCGGGTCGCTGATCCCGTGGATCGACAAGGATCTCGGCAACGGGATGTCGAAGGAAGAGTGGAAGGGCGGCGCGGAAACCAACAAGATCCTCGGCAAGCCGGCGATGGGCGAGCCGGGTTCGATCCCGGTCGACGGCCTGTGCGTGCGAATCGGCGCAATGCGCTGCCATTCGCAGGCGTTGACGATCAAGCTGAACAAGGACGTGCCGCTCGACGAGATCAACGGCATCCTCGCATCGGCGAACGACTGGGTGAAGGTCGTGCCGAACGAGCGTGAAGCGTCGATGCGCGACCTGTCGCCGGCGAACGTCACGGGCACGCTGACGGTGCCGGTCGGCCGCCTGCGCAAGCTCGCGATGGGCGGTGAATACCTGTCGGCATTCACGGTCGGCGACCAGCTGCTGTGGGGCGCTGCCGAGCCGCTGCGCCGCATGCTGCGCATCCTGCTCGACAAGTAAGTTGCGTGTCCGGCCCGCGAGATGCGGGCCGCGGTGCACGAGATTGCGCGCCGCGTCGGCCTTGACGATATCAAGGCGGGCGCGGCGCGTTTTTCATGTGCGGGTCAGCGCATGTTCAGGAGCGTCTGGTCGACGGCCTGCTGGGTCTTGATCGTCTGCGCATTCGCCTGGTAATCGCGCTGCGCCTTGATCAGGTTCACGAGCTCGGTCGTCAGGTTGACGTTCGAGTTTTCCAGCGCGCTCCCCTGCAGCGTGCCGTGGTTCGTGCTGCCCGGCGCGGAGATCTGCGGCACGCCCGACGCGGTGGTTTCCACATACTGGTTGCCGCCGATGTTCTCGAGCCCGTTCGGGTTGTTGAAGTTCGCGAGCGCGATCAGGCCGAGCACCGCGCTCTGGCCGTTCGAGTAATTGCCGGTGAGCTTGCCGTCGGTGCCGATCGAGAACGTCGTCAGCGTGCCGCTCGCGAAGCCATCCTGTGCGAGGTTGTTCACGCCGCTTTTTCCGCCGAACTGCGTCGTGCCGGTCAGGTCGAGCGTCAGGTTCTGCGGATTGGCGCCGCCCGACGCGTTGGGGATCGAGAACGCGAACTGGCCGAGGCTCGGCGTCGGCTGGCCGGTTGCGGCCGACGTCGTCGAGCTGATCCGGCCCGATGCGTCGAACGTGATGGTGCCGAGATTCGTCGGCGTCTGGCCTTGCACGCCCGCGTAGGCCTGCCAGGTACCTGCCGCGTTCTTCGCGAAATACATCGACACCTGTTGCGAGCCGCCGAGCGTGTCGTACACCTGGATCGACGAATTGTAGTTGTACGTGGTGTTGTCGCCCGCGTTGAACGGTGTCTTGGCCGGCACCTTGTCCTGCGAGTTCAGGTTGAACTGGCCGGTGATCTTCGTCGTCGCCTGAGGCGCGATGTTGGTGGTCGGCGCTTGCAGCGGCACGGTCGCCGCGGTGTTGATCGCGCCGCCCGGCCCCGCCGCATAGCCCATCAGGTTGCGGTTCTGCGCGTCGACGATGGCGCCGCTCTTGTCGCGGTGGAATACACCGTCGCGCGAGTACGTCGTCACGCCGTTGTTCGACATCTGGAAGAAGCCGTTGCCGTTGATCGCGATGTCGAGCGACGACTTCGTCGAGTTGATCGTCCCCTGGCCGAATTGTTGCTGCACCGACGTGAGCCGCGTGCCGATGCCGATCTGCGTGTTGGTCGACGTCGCGACCGAATTCGCGTACATGTCGGCGAAGTTCGCGCGCCCCTGCTTGTAGCCAACCGTGTTTGCGTTCGCGATGTTGTTGCCGATCACGTCGAGATGGTTCGCCGCGCCGGCCAACCCGCTCAAGCCTTGTTGATAGCCCATGTTCGATCCCCGTAACGAGCTGGTGAGTAAATGCAGTCGTGCGACTGCGCGATGCCTCCCTGGCACCTCACGGCGTCAGCCAGGCCGACCGCGTTCCCGCATTTACGCAGGTGCGGGCGCGATGGTCGAACTGCGCCGATTCTTGTTTGAAGGCGATCCTAGCGACGGCAATTATTTGATCTGTGTAATTTTGTGTAATGTAATTGAATTGTTGTCGAAATGATTGGTTTCGTATGAGCAATGAAGCTGAGGTGAGGCGGGAAAGCGTTGTAGGACGGGGGTTTGGCGGCGGGGGTGTTCAATTCGGCGATCAGAGAGGGGAATTGGCCTCTTATCGATCAATTGAAATTCATTTGAATGGGGTGATGGCCGACTGGATTTATTTTGATTGGCGCTTGTTAATCCATTAACGGCAAGCAGCGCGAATTATTGAGCAAACGTACTTGATTCCCGGTCGTGGTTCCGTGTCGGACACCGGGTCGTGCGAACCGCATCGTCGAGTGAGCAAAGGCATGCGGGATGCGCTCGGCAGGCGATGCGACCGGATGGCTTTGCATCCGAGAGAGGCGCACTTCCGGTCGATCGGGGGCGCCGGTCGCAGCGTGCGCAACCGGACACCTCACACGGCCCGATCACGGGGCGCACCGACGCGCGCACGCATATCGGTTGCACCTGGCGGCGATGAATTCGGCCCGAACCTGATCACGTGAAGTAAACTACGCGGTTACGACGCACAGACCCGCCGAAAGCGTCGCGTTCCGCGCGACGCTTTTGCATTTCTGCGGCAACTTTATTGACGCTTTCAACCGCGAATCCGAGCCGCGCCCGCGCGCGGCGATAGAGCCAACGATGTCCCGAATTTCCTTGTTTCCGCGTCAGTCCCGTCTGTCGCGCGCCGTGCGTGGCGCGCTGGCGATCCTGGCGCTCGGCGCAACCGCATCGGCCTGGGCGGCCGGCACCGGCGAACTGCCGGCATCCGCTGCCGACAGCGCAGTCCCGCTTACCGTGACGGTCCAGCCGGGCCAGTCGCTGAACGACATCGCGAAGGCGGCCACGCAGTCGCGCGATCCCGGGGTGCTCGCGCGCGCCGGCCGCTTGACGTACCGCCGGCCGGGCCCGCCCGCCGGTAGAATGCAGGCTTCTTCCCGACCGCCGCCCGCCGCGCCCGCCTGCATGGAACTGAAATGGCTCGAAGACTTCGTTTCGCTCGCGGAAA
>NZ_JAAGPH010000052.1:0-47583 GCF_017104705.1 Burkholderia sp. Se-20373
CGCGAGGATGCTCGCCGACGGATACACCGCGTCGAACTGTGCGCCCGATGCGCCGGTGTCCATCAGCGCGACTTCGTTCTCGAACGTGACCAGCACGTCGCCGATGCCGCGCTGCGTGAACGTCGTCATACGGCGAGATCCCGGTCGAAGACGCCGGCCGCCTGCGGCACGCCGTCGGTCGTCGGCCCGTAGGCCGGCACGCACATCGGCGCGCCCGTCTGCGGATGCGAAAGCTTCAGCATCTCGACGCCGAACGCCGCGCGCAGCCGCGCCGGCTCGAGCATCGCATCGGGCGTGCCCTGCGCGACGAGGCGGCCCGCGCGCATCAGCACGATCTCGTCGCTGTACGCGGCCGCCTGGTTCAGGTCGTGCAGCACCCACACGATCGTCAGCCCGCGCGTGCGGTTCAGCGTGCGCAGCGCATCGAGGATGTCGAGCTGGTGATGGATGTCGAGATAGGTCGTCGGTTCGTCGAGCAGCACGATCGGCGCCTGTTGCGCGAGCGCCATCGCGATCCACGCGCGCTGACGCTCGCCACCCGACAGCGCGCCGACGTCACGGTCCGCGTCGCCCGCGAGGCCACTCGTCTCGAGCGCCTCGTCGATCGCCAGGTGATCGGCGCGCGACAGCCCGCGCAGGAAGCCGCCGTACGCATAGCGCCCGTACGCGACGAGCTCGCGCACCGTGAGGCCCGATGGAATCTGGTTGAACTGCGCGAGCATCGTCAGCTCGCGCGCGAGCGCGCGACGGCGGAACGCCGCGAGCGGCTGGCCGTTGACGTCGACATGGCCGGCACGGGCGGGCTGCAGGCCCGCGAGCGTGCGCAGCAGCGTGCTCTTGCCGCAGCCGTTCGGTCCGCACAGCGCGGTTACGCGGCCGGCCGCGATCGACAGGTCCAGCCCGTCGATCACGACATGGTCGCGATACCCTACCGACAGCCCGCGCGCGGCAAGCGCGGCGGTACTACGCGTCATCAATCCTCCGTTCGGTCGCGCGGGACCGTATAACTCTGCGCCATCGCGACGACGACCTTGCGCGGCCCCTCGAACGGGTCGCGCGCATGCGCGGTCAGCATGTTGTCGAGCATCAGCACGTCGCCCGTGCGCCACGGGAACACGATGCGCTGCTGGTCGAGCACGCCGCGGATCTCCGCGAGCGCGTCGGCTTCGAGCGGTTCGCCGTCGCCGTAATACACGTTGCGCGGCACGTTCTCGAGCCCGACCGCGTCGACGAGCGCTTCCTGCATGTCGTCGTCGAGCGCCGACAGGTGAAACAGGTTCGCCTGGTTGAACCACACGCGCTCGCCGGTGCGCGGATGGCGCGCGACGGCCTGGCAGCGTTCGCGGGTGCGCAGCAGCAGCTCGCCGTCGTCGTCCGTGCGCCATGCGCATTCGATGCCGCGCGCCGCGCACATCCGCTCGACCTCGGCCGGCTCGTCGGTGCCGAACGACTGCTGCCACGGCAGGTCGAGCCCCTGCCCGAAATTGCGCACGTACAGCAGCTCGCGTTTCTCGAAGCGCGCAACCAACGCCGGATCGAGCGCGCGATGGACGGCGCGGCTGTCCGCGATCGGCGTCGCACCGCCCTTCGGCGCGGCGAGCGCGCAGTGGAACCAGATCCGCAGCGGCCATTCGCGCGTGTACGACTGCTCGTTGTGCAGCGGAATCGCGCGGTGCGGCGGGTATTCGGTCGACGTGTAGACCGCGCCTTCGACCTGGCTGCGCGGCGTCGATGCGTATTCATAGCCGATCAACGGATCGCCGAACGATGCCGCGAACTGCTGGAACGCGTCGATCGACGGCACGTGAAAACCCGTGAACAGCACGCCGCCCGCCCGTTCGAGCGTGTCGGCCGCGATCTCGCGCGCCAGCGGCGCGACGTCGTCGATCGACATGCCGTCACTGCCGCGCGGCGACACGACGGTGGGCAGCCCCGGCTCGATACGCAGGTCGTCGAGCGTCGGCAACGAAAGCAGGGTCATGCAACGTCCTCTTCAGGTGGCGCGCCGGAAACGCGGCGCAGCGGGTCACGACGCGCGCGGTGCGCGCTCGCCGTCCATCGCGCGGCGCAGGCTCGCGGGGCGCATGTCGGTCCAGACGGTCTCGATATGCGCGAGACAGTCGGCTTTCGGGCCGCTCACGCCGATCTCGCGCCAGCCGGCCGGCACGGGCCGGAACGTCGGCCAGATCGAATACTGTTCTTCGTCGTTGATGACGACCGTGTAGACGAGGTCGTCGGTGTCGGCGGAAGGCGTCGTGGCTTGCGTCATGATCGGAAATCGCTGAGGCGGTTGAAGGTGGCGAAGCGGCGGTTTCGGCCGCTCCTGTCTGATAGACGTTTGGCCGGCGCGGATTTTTACCGGCGCCGTGCGCGGCCGCCCAGGAACACCGGGCACGCGACGCCGCGATGGCACGCGTCGAGGCATTCCGCGCAGTGGCGTTCCGCGTCGCGCACCATGAAATGCACGAGCGTCTGCGACACGTTCAGCGCGCGCGCCGCGGTCTGCAGCGTTTCCTCGCGCAGCCGCACCATCTCGAACGCCGCGCGGCTGCGCGCCGGCAGGTCGTCGAGCGCCGCCCACACGCGCCGCAGCGTGTCGCGCGTCAGCAGCGCGGCTTCCGGCGTCGGCTCGGGCGACGGCACGTCGAAGCCGTCGTCCTCTTCCGTGTGATAGACGTTCTCGAGGCTTTGCCGGCGGCACGCATCGATCGACGCATTGCGCACCATCCGCGTCACGTAGGCGACCGGCTGGCGCACCGCGTCCTGGTTCGGGAATTCGACGAGCTTCACGAACACGTCGTGCACGACGTCCTCGGCGCGGCTCGCGCAGCCGACGAAGCCGCGCGCGACATTGACGAGCATCGTGCGATGCGAGATCAGCACGTCCAGCAGCGCGCCCTGCGCACGGGGCTCCGCGGTACGGCGCGCACGCGGCGGCCGGTCGGGATAACTGCCGAGGAACGGGTTTGCCGCTGCCGCCGCCGGTCGGTCGAGCACTTCCGCCATCGCCATCGATCTGCTCCGTCAAATTCCGAGATAGCGAAATTTAACGTAAACGCAAATCATTCTCAATCCGATTACGAAATGACCCTTTCGGTTGTCAGGATTTGTCTGAACAATCGGCGGAATCGTTGCCGGGGCAGATGGGACGCGTGGTGCCGGCCGTGGCAGGCGGCCATCGACGCGTCTGTCTGGCGGATACGGCTGCCGCTGCCTTCAGCGGTTCCGACGAAACGCCTGGCGTGTCGTGTCATGTGCGGTAGCAACTTCTTACCACGTGAAATTTTGAGGGCCCGTACGATCGACGTGCCGTTTCCCCAAGGGAGAACCACATGAAATCCATCGTGTTATCCGCCGTCATGATTGGTGCGCTGTCGAGCGTGATGCTTACCGGATGCGTCGCCTATCCTGGGCCGGCCGAAGTCACGATCGGCTGGCATGGCGATCGTTACTGGGACGGAAATCGCTACTGGGAGCGCCGCGACTGGGAGGCTCAGCATCGCGGCGGGCATGACGACCGCCGCGACGATCGCCGGGACGACCATCGCGACGATCAGCGGCCGCAGTGGTAATGCGCTGCCGCTCCCGTGACCCACTATTCAACGACAGGACCTCAAACATGAAGACGCTACTCAAGACCCTGACCGTCGCGGCGCTCGCCGCCGCCGTGCTCGTGCCGGCCATCGCCGAAGCCCATCCGCACCGCGTGTGCCACTTCGAGCATCACCATCACAAGGTTTGTCGCTGGGTGCGGTAAATGACACAAGGCGCCGGGGAACCGGCGCTGCCGTTGTAGCGACCATCGCGCGGCCCACCCAGGTCGCCGATCACGGTCAACGAATAACCGCCCGCCGATACTGTCTGAGCGTGAACCCCGTCCATTGCCGACACGGCCAGCATGGCCGCGACGATACTGCGTCTCGGATACATCCCCTTCCCCTCCGTCAGTGCGTCAATGAAATTCCGGTGCAGCCGACGTGTTTTGCGACACTCGTCGCTCATACCGCACCACGCTCAATACAGGAAAATCCGGATTGTTGCGGCTGCGTCGAACGGCCCGATCTTTGGTGGTCCGAATGACTTGAGCACCGCATCGAGCAACACGGTCTGATTCGCGACGTTGGCCGCAAACTGCGTGAGCGTGAACTGCTTGTTGAACTCGATCGCCTTGCCCTGACTATCCTCGAGGCCGATCCCGAAATTGCTGTTCGCCGCCGGTACCAGTAAACCGTTCTGCACGGTGCCCTTGGTCGCCTCGAAATAACCGTCGACGCGAATCGGGATGCTGCATTTCTTCGTCAGCGACAACGAGAACCGCCGGCGCGGCACTGCCGGCAGGAAGCCATTGCCGGACGCCTGCACCTGACCGAAATTGACGATGCCGGGCTCGGGCGTCACCAGCACGTCGACCAGGCAGGGCGTCGGCTTCAGGCGCGACAACCCGCTCAGCCGGTACTGAAAACTCGATCGGGCCGCGTTGAGACCGTATTTGCCGTCGAACTGAAAGACCGCATAGATATCGTTCGGCGGCTGCATCCATTGGCCCTTCTTGCGTATCACCACCTGATAGGTAATGCTGAGCGGCACCTTCTCGCAGCGCCCGCGGTCAAAGTCCCATTGCGAACACGTGCCTACTGTCGTGTTGGTTTCCACGCGCGCGCTCGGCCCGCTGCCCAGGCCGAAATAGTCCTGGCCACCATAGCGAATGCCGATTTCCAGCCCCCATGCGGCGGGATCCTGCGATCTCGGGTTCGCGTAGAAGTAAACCTTCTCGGAAAACTTCAGCGCGTCCCCACCGTAGTCCTTGTAGCAGTAGCCCGTCGTCGTGCGCGGCGGCGATACCCAGATCACGTACCCGTCCTGCGCGTCCGTCGGATACGATGCGACACCGCCGATCGGCTCGGTCAGCGAATCCGCGCCGCCGTCGCTCAGGCAGCGCAGCGCCCATGCCGGCTGCACCGCCGCGATCAGCATCGCGAGCACGACCCAGCGCAACCATGCCGCGAGCGGCGACACGCGTTGTCTTGCGCCCCCGCTCATTTCTTCACGCTCTTGCAAGCACCTGCCTCACACGCATACTCCACCGCCACCTGGCCGCCGTAGTCGTCCACATGCGTGACGAACAGCGTCGACGGCGTCGCGGCCTTGAACGGCACGTCCGTCCTGCTCATCGGGCTCACCATCACCGGCTCCAGCGGCACGGGCGTCTTCTGCGCCCCCGCAGCCAGGTTGACGATCGTGATGTGATACGGCGTCGGATTGTCGAACACGAGCGTGTGCGCGGCCGAGTCGACCCGCAACGTCATCGGCATCGTCCAGTCCACGTCGCGCGCCGGCTGCACTGCCTTCGGGCGATAGAACAGCTTCATCTGCGTATGCAGCGCGATCTGCAGCGTGTTCGGCGTGTCCGTCTTCGGCGGCACTTCGCGGATGTTCAGGTAGAACACCGTTTCGCGATCGGCCGGCAGCTCGGTGCCGGGCAGCTTCGCGATCCGCAGCACGTTGCGCTCGTTCGCCTCGACGCGCTGCAGCGGCGGCACGACCATCAGCGGCGACGTGATCTTGTTGCCCTTCGCGTCCTCGAGCCACGACTGCACGAGATACGGGTACGTCGTGCTCTTGTTGGTGATCGTGACGATCGCGGCCGGTTCGCCTTCGTTGAAGATCACGCGCGTGCGGTCCGGCACGATCGCCGCTTGCGCGGCGCCTGCGAACAGCGCGCCGGCGGTCGCGAGCACGCACCAGGCGCGCCGCGGAAAGGAAAGGGAGAAGGAATGTTTCATCGCGGGATCCGTGAATTCATCGTTCGACCCGTGCGGCCGCTGCATGCGACTCGCCGGGCGTCTGGCACGTCACCGGAATCGGCGTGCCTTCGAGTTGGAGCTGGTTCGGCAGCGTGTCGATCGTGCAGAGCGTGCGTTCGCCCGCCCGCACCGCCAGCGTGGATTTCGGCTGAACCTGGGTCAGGAACGCCGCACCGCCCTCGCCGACGATGCCGAGTTCCTTGCCGTTCGCCACGTCCTGCACCGATGCACCGAACGGCAGCGGCTTGCCGGCCGGGTCGGTCAGCGTCAGGTACAGGTTGCTGCCGCGCGCGGCGGAAAACTTCACGAAGCCGATCGCGCCGTCGGTCAGCACCATGCGCTGGATCGGGTTCGTCACCTGCACTTCGAGCGGCAGCTTCTCGACGTTGACGGTCGCGTCGTACACGTTGTACGGCGAGATACCGTCGAGCACCGCGTAGCCGCGCGAATCGGTGTGCGAGAGCGTGCCGGACAGCGGCACGTCGGGCACACCGTCGGTCGACACCAGCAGGCGCGTGTCGCCCGCATTGCCGTTCGCGTGCGCCGACACGCCGTGTTGCGTCGCGACGAACGAACCGTCGACTTCGAGCGATGCCGCCGCATACGCATTGGCGAGCGTCGACGCCTGCGCGGTCAGCTGATACGCGGACGAGCGCTGGCGGTAGCTCGCGTTCGCCGACGCGCGTCCGTCGGTCGCACCCGCGTTGACCTGGTAGGTCCGGCCGTTCGGATCGTCGTAGATGTAGCCCGCGTTCACGCTCGTGCTGCCGCTGCCCGTCGTCAGGTTCGACGTGACGGTGTGACGGCCGCCGATCGGCAACGTCGCGGTAACCGAGACCTGGTTGCCGCTTGCACCGGCGCTCTGCGTGCGGAACGCCGACACGCTCACGTTCAGGTTGCGCAGCGTGCCGATGGAGAACGCCCGCGTCAGCGTGAGGCCGACGCGCTGCTCGTTCGCGCGTTCCCAGTAGGTCGTCTGGTCGTACGAGAAATAGGTCGACGTATCGCCGAAACGCTTCGACAGCGTCGCCGAGTAGCGCTGCTTGCTGTTGGCGAGGCCGTACGCGGTCGGGTCGCCCGAGAACTGCGCGAAGTTCGTGTACTCGCGTTCGGAGAAGCGATAACCGAAGAAGCGCACGTCGGCATCGAGCCCGTCGAAGTGCTTCGAATAGTTGATGCGGTACGAGTTGCCGTTGCGCGTCGCGCCGTTCCACCACAGCTTCGCCCGCGCATGCGTGACGTCGGCCGACAGCGCGCCGAACGCGCCGAAGTCGCGGCCCAGGCCGAGCGCGATCGACGTATAACCCGACGCGGCGATGAAGCCGCCGTATGCCGTGACGTCGAACGGCAGGCCGTAGGCGACTTCGCCAAAGCCGAAGAACGGCGTGATGCCGGCGCCGCCGAACTGGCGCGGCTTGCCGACGGCGGCCTTGTAGCGCAACTGCCCGGCGCGTGCGAGGAACGGCACGGCGGCCGTCGTCACCTGGAAGCGCTGCACGCTGCCGTCCTCTTCCTCGACCGCGACGTCGAGCGTGCCCTGCACGCTCGTATTGATGTTCTGCAGCGCGAACGCCCCCGGCGACACGCGCGTCACGTACAACACGCGGCCTGCCTGTGACACGGTCACGGTCGCGTTGGTGCGCGCGACGCCCGAGATCAGCGGCGCATAGCCACGCAGCGAAGGCGGCAGCATGCGATCGTCGCTGCGGATCGACGCGCCCGTCAACGCGAACGTGTCGAAGATGTCGGAAGTCAGGTAGTCGTCGCCGAACGTCACCGTCGACTGGATCGACGGCAACGCACGAAATGCATAAAGCCGGCTGAAGCGGAACGTGCGGTCCGCGTAGGCCGTATTGCCCACGTTCGATTGCGCCTGGTAGTCGCCGCGAAAGCGCCATGCATCCCAGTTCGCGCCCACCGTCCCGTAGGCCTGGATCGAATTCGTCTGGCGGCCGCCCGTCCCGAAGTTGCGGTTCGTGTTCGCGATCACGCGATAGTCGAGCATCGCACCCGGAATCCCTTCGGACCAGCGCGACGGCGGCAGGTAGGTCGAGTCGGTGAACTCGAGCGCGGCCTGCGGAATCGTGATCTTGAGCCGCCCGTCGCTTTTGAGGTAGCGCACGGTCGCGCCCTCGATCGCGCCGAGGTCGACGCAACGCCCGCCCTGGAAGCGCGGCAGGTCCTTCAGCAGCGACGGCTTCAGCCCGAACTGCGCGACGAGTTCCGGCGGCACGCACGGCTTGCCCGCCCCCGACGGGTCGACGGCGATGAATTCGATCGCCTGCAGCCCGTAGAACAGGTCGTTGACCTGCACGTCGAGCATGTACTCGCCGGGCAGCGTGAAGTCCGCTTGCGAGAACTGCGACAGATCGACGTTGTTCGAGCCGTCGATGTTCAGGAACGACGAATTGAATTCCGTCGCATGGCTCTGGCTGCCGACCACCAGCACGGAGACGCAAAGGAAGGAATGTCTGATTCGCACGCGGCGCTACCGGAAGTCCAGGGAGGGGGAAAAGAGGAAAACGAACGAGGAAGGGTGCGCGCACCCTTCCCCGGTACGGCGGCTTACTGGTAGCGAACCGTGAAGTTCGCGACGCCGTCGGCGGTACCCGGCGTCACGCCGGCTGCGGTCGCTTCGTACATCGCAGCGAAGCGTGCGATGTTCGTGCCGTTCTGCAGCACGGTCGGTGCCTTCTGCTCGGCGCCGTTGTCGAGGTATTCGCCCGACGCTGCCTGCAGGCGGATGCCGACGTTGGTTGCCGACCCGATCGTCGCGAGCAGCTTCGGCTGGCCTGCGCTCGACGTGCCCGTGAACGTGAAGTACGCGTTCTGCGCGATGCTCGTGTCGCAGTCGGTCAGCTTGATGTCGAAGTTGGTCGGCGTGGACTTGTCGCCAGCCTGCTTGAACACGTTGGTCGGCACCTTGCCGAGGTTCACGGTCTGGTTGACCGAACCCGAATCGATGCCGCATGCGCCCGCGACGATCTCGCCCGTGAAGTTGATCGTGCCGGTGCCCGCTGCGAAGGCCGAGGTCGACAGGGCCGCGAGTGCGACAGCGGTCAGGATGGATTTTTTCATGACGTTTCCCGTAAGGACTGCAAATGGAGTAGTTGACGTGGCGGACACAAACGGCAGCGCATGGTGGCTTCCGTCCGACACGAGGCGGCATTATCGAGATAATCGTGAAAGTTTTCTGTAAATCATTGTCAAATGCATCTGACAATGTCCGATTTACCCCTCTAAATCCACACTCTTTCCTGTCGATTTACAATCCTTCAACTTTTATCCGCAGTCCTTTTTTATTTTCCGGAAGCAATTGAAGATTAAGGAAATTTTCGATCGACAGCCGTAGCCACCCTGCTCACCCATGCTGGGATTGGCTCCCGCGAAGTCATCGTCGAAAAGGACAAAGCATTGTCCAATGCCGCCATCGTTGCAGAACGACAACGCCAATATCAAATCATTTTCAACAAACAGGAAATTAAACGGCGATTCAATCAATTCCATTCTTTCGCGCAAACGATTGCGACTTGAATACAAACGTTTTACTGCGACACTTTGCCGCCCTCATTATTTCCAATATATTGATTAATCAGACCGTCAATTCCGGATCGTAAATCACATGCATGCGCGGTCGCCGGAACCGGTCATCCGGTCCGGATCGCAGCAGCGCAAGAAGGAAAAATGGACCGCACACGTTTGCGCGGAATGGCGACACGAGCGGTCGCACGACGAGGGCTGTTCCGGCAGGATGAAAAACGTCCTGGCCAGCCTGTCAGTGACGGGAAAGATATCGCCGGAAGAGCGGTATGGATCGAAGAAAGCGGCGGCGGCACATCGAAGCGCACCGCCGCCGTCATGCCGCCCGACGCGCTTGCATCAGGCGACGGGCATTACGCGGACGCCGCGGCCTCCGCCGACGCCGGCGACCAGCCGCCGCCGAGCGCGCGGTACAGCGTGATCGCATTCGCGAGCCTGAGTTGCTTGAGCCGGATCAGCTCCTGCCCCGACTCGTACGTGCTGCGCTGCGCGTCGAGCAGTTCGAGATACGTCGCCACACCGCCCGCGTAACGGCGCTCGGCGAGCTTCAATCGCGCGCCATCGGCCGCATACACGTCCTGTTGCGCGGCAAGCTGGCGATCGATCCAGTCGCGCGCGGCGAACGCGTCGGCCACTTCACGGAACGCGGTCTGCACCGTCTTCTCGTAATCGGCCACCGCGATGTGCTTGCGCGCGTTCGCGACGTCGAGATTCGCCTGATTGCGGCCGCCCGCGAAGATCGGTAGCGTGAGGCGCGGCGCGAACGTCCACACGCTCGTGCCGCCGGCGAACAGGCTCGAGAACGCATCGCTGACCGAGCCGTAGTCGCTCGTCAGCGTGATGCGCGGGAAGAACGCCGCGCGCGCGGCGCCAATCTGCGCGTTGGCGGCCTTGAGGCGTGCCTCTGCCTGCCGGATGTCCGGCCGCCGTTCGAGCAGCGCACTCGGTGCGCCGGGCGCCACGGGCGCGATCGACAGTGCGTCCAGCGCAGTCGTGTCATCCGGCACGTTGCGCGCGAAGTCGCCCGCGAGCAACTGCAGCGCCCGCACGGACTGCGCATGCTCGCGCTGCAGCGCGGCCTGCGACGCGCGCGCGGATGCCACCAGCATCTCGGCCGAACGCAGCTCGATCGCGTCGCTCGTGCCGGCCGCATAACGGCGCTGCGTGAGCGCGGCCATGCGTTGGCGCGCATCCAGCGTGCGCTGCGCCAGCGCGAGCTGCTCGTGCAGCGAGCGCTCCGATACATAGGCGCCGGCCACATCGGCGATCACGCCGATGCGTACCGTGCGTTGCGCATTGGCCGTCGCGAAATAGTCGGCGAGCGCCGCATCGGACAGGCTGCGCACGCGGCCGAACAGGTCGAGCTCGTACGCGCTGATGCCGACGCCCGCGCGATACAGCCCGCTGATCGCGCTTTCGCGCACGACCGGGTCGTACTGGCGCGTACGGTCATAGCCCAGGTTCGCATCGACCGACGGCATCCGGTCCGCGCGCTGCACACCGTACAGCGCGCGCGCTTCCTCGAGCCGGCCGGCCGCGACCCGCAGGTCGCGGTTGTTCGCGAGCGCCGCGTCGATCCACCCTTGCAGCGCGGCATCGGTGAAGTAGGTGCGCCAGTCGTCGAGCAGCGCGGCGTCGGCGGGCGACACCTCGGCCGCCGGTGCGCCACTGCCGTCGACCGGCGTATAGGTCGCCGGCACCGGCGCCGCCGGCCGCTCGTAACGCGGCGCGAGCGTGCAGCCGGCCAGCGCGAGCGCGGCGGCCAGCGCAACCTGGGCCCGCAGCGCGGCGCGTGCATTCAGCGCAAACATCATTGAGAACCCTCCATCGTCGCCGGCTGTGCCCCGCCGCGCCGGCGCGGGCCGACGTCGAACAGGCGGCCGACGATCACGAAAAACAGCGGGACGAGGAACACCGCGAGCACGGTCGCCGTGATCACGCCGCCCAGCACGCCGGTGCCGATCGCCATCTGCGCGCCGGACGCGGCGCCCGACGCGAACGCGAGCGGCAGCACGCCGACACCGAACGCGAGTGACGTCATCACGATCGGCCGCAGCCGCAGGCGCGCGGCCTCGAGCGCCGCGTCGACGAGCGACATGCGCTGCGCGACCAGGTCCTTCGCGACTTCGACGATCAGAATGGCGTTCTTCGCGGACAACCCGATCGTCGCGATCAGCCCCACCTTGAAATAGATGTCGTTCGGCATCATCCGCAGCGTGACGCCGAGCACCGCGCCGATCACGCCGAGCGGCACGACCAGCATCACCGCGAACGGAATCGACCAGCTCTCGTAGAGCGCCGCGAGCGCGAGGAACACGACGAGCACCGACAGCGCGAACAGCATCGGCGCCTGCGCCCCCGACAGCCGCTCCTCGAACGACTGCCCCGACCACGAGAAGCCGGTGCCGGCCGGCAGCTTCCCGGCGAGTTGCTCGATCGCGGCCATCGCCTCGCCGCTGCTGTGGCCTGCCGCGGCCGAGCCGTTGATCGTGAACGACGGAAAGCCGTTGTAGCGCGTGAGCTGCGGCGGCCCGAGCGTCCAGCGCAGCGTGGTGAACGCCGCGAGCGGCACCATCTCGCCGTGCGTGTTGCGCACGCGAAGCTTCTTCACGTCATCCGGATCGAGCCGGTGCAGCCCGTCGGCCTGCACGATCACGCGGCGCACCTGCGTGCCGTGCATGAAGTCGCCGATATAGTCGGAGCCGAACATCACCGCGAGCGTCGTGTTGATCTCGTCCATCGACACGCCCAACGCGGACGCCTTCGCGCGATCGATGTCGAGCTTCAGCTGCGGCGCGTCCTGCGTGCCGGCGAACATCAGGTCGGTCAACGCCGGATCCTTGCGGCCCGTCTCGAGCAACTGCTCGCGCGCGGCGCTGAACGTCGCGTAGTCGAGCCCGCCGCGGTTCTGCAGCCGGAAGTCGAAGCCGCTCGACGAGCCGAGATCGGGCAGCGCCGGCGAGTTCATCGCGAACACCGTCGTGTTCGGCGTGCTCGCGAAGCGCTCGTTGATGCGCGCGACGATCGCCTGCACGTGCGCGTCTTCGTTCTTGCGCGCCTTCCAGTTCTTCAGCGTGACGAAGATCATCCCGCCGTTCGGCCCTTCGCCGTACAGGTTGAAGCCGCCGAGCGCATACGTGAACGCGGTCGGCTCGTCGCGGCGGATGGTCGACTCGACTTCCCGCACGCTCTGCATCGTTTCCGCGAGCGGCGTGCCTTGCGGCCGGATCACCATCACCATGAAGTTGCCCTGGTCCTCGTCCGGCAGGAACGCGGTCGGCAGCTGCGTGAGCATCAGCGCCGCGGCGCCGGTCAGCGCGCCGTACACGACGAGCCAGCGCACCGGCTTCTTCAGCATCTTGCCGACGCGCGTTGCATAGCGCTGCGTCGAGCGCGCGACCAGACGGTTGAACCAGCCGAAGAAGCCGCGCTTTTCGTGATGGTCGCCCGACACGGGCTTGAGCAGCGTCGCGCACAGCGCGGGCGTCAGCGACAGGGCAAGGAAGGCCGAGAAGCCGATCGACACCGCGAGCGACAGCGCGAACTGCCGGTAGATGTTGCCCACCGCGCCGCCGAAGAACGCCATCGGCAGGAACACCGACGTCAGCACCACGGTGATCCCGATGATCGCGCCGCTGATCTGCTTCATCGCCTTGACGGTCGCGTCGTAAGGCGCGAGCCCCTCCTCGACCATCAGCCGCTCGACGTTCTCGACCACGACGATCGCGTCGTCGACGAGAATGCCGATCGCGAGCACCATCCCGAACATCGTCAGCACGTTGATCGAGAAGCCCGCCGCATACATCACGCCGAACGTGCCCGCGAGCGCGACCGGCACGACGAGCGTCGGGATCAGCGTGGCACGCAGGTTCTGCATGAACAGGAACATCACGAGGAACACGAGCACGCCGGCCTCGATCAGCGTCGTGACGACCTTGTTCATCGATACGCGCACGAACGACGACGTCTCGTACGGGATCTGGTATTTCACGCCCGGCGGGAAATACGCGGACAGCTCGTCCATCGTCGCGCGCACGCGCTTCTCGGTGGAGACCGCGTTCGAGCCCGGCGCGAGCTTGATGCCCATCCCGGTCGCGACCTTGCCGTTCACGTACGACGGGTAGTTGTAGTCGTTGCCGCCGAACTCGATGCGTGCGACGTCGCGCAGGTAAAGCGCGGCGCCGTCGGCCTGCGCGCGCAGCGCGATCGCGCCGAAATCGGCGGGCGTCTTCAGCGGCGCATCCGCGAACACGGTCGCCGCGATCGGCGCGCTGGCCGGCACCGCGCTGCGCCCGATGTCACCGATCGTCACGCGTGCGTTGTGCGCACGCACGGCCGACGCGATATCCGACGCGGTGAGGCCGTGCCCGGCCAGCTTCACCGGGTCGGGCCAGATCCGCATCGCGTACTCGGCACCCCAGAACTGCACCTTGCCGACACCCTCGACGCGGCGCAGCGCCTGCACGACGTTCGCCGACGCGTATTCGCCGAGCTGCACGGCGGTCATCCGCCCGTCGTCCGACGTCAGCGACACCACGAGCTGGATGTTGTCGGCGGCTTTCTCGACCTGGATGCCGTCGCGCCGCACGGGTTCCGGCAGCCGCGCCTCGACCGTCTTCAGCCGGTTCTGCACTTCGACGGCCGCGAGATCGGCGTTCACGCCCTGCTTGAACGTCAGGTACAGCGACGCCGCGCCGGCGCTGCTGGTGGCCGACGTGTACATCAGCCCCGGCGCGCCGTTCATTTCGCGCTCGATCAGTGCGGTCACCGATTCCTCGACGACCTGCGCGGACGCGCCCGGGTACGTCGCATAGAGGCTGACGACCGGCGGCGCGATGTCCGGGTACTGCGCGACGGGCAGCGCGCGGATCGCGAATGCGCCGCCCAGCATGATGAAAATTGCGATCACCCACGCGAAGACGGGGCGATCGATGAAGAAACGTGCCATGGTGGTGTGGTGTTGACCAGTCAGGTTTGACGGGCGGCCGCCTGCGAAGCGGCCGCGGCAGGCGCCGCCTTCGACGGCGGCGCCGGCTCGACGGGCTTGACGGCCGTGTCGGGCGCGAACTGCGCGGCGTTGTCGACGATCACGCGCTCGCCGCCCGCGAGGCCGCGCGTGATGCGCCAGTCATGGCCGCTCATCTGGTCGGCCGTGACCTCGACGTCCTTGACCTTGCCGTTCGTGCCGACGACCCGCACCGACGTGCGGTCGGCCGTGCGCAGCAGCGCATCGCGCGGCACGAGGATCGCGCGCCGGTCGACCGCCGTATCGAGCGCGATCCGCACATACGCGCCCGGCAGCAGCTCGCGCTCCGGATTCGGAAACAGCGCGCGCATCGCGACGGTGTCGGTGGTCGGATCGACCGCGAGATCGCTGAACAGCAGCTTGCCCTTCAGCGGATACGCGGTGCCGTCGGCGCGCAGCAGCGTCACCGCGATGTCGTGCTGCGCGATGCCCGTCGCCCGCCCGCTCTTCACCGCGCGGCGCAGCGCGTCGACGTCGGCGGCCGGTTGAGAGAAGTTCACGTAGATCGGATCGAGCTGCTCGACGGTCGTGAGCGGCGTCGCCTCGTTCTGGCCGACCAGCGCGCCTTCGGTTACGAGCGCGCGCCGGGCGCGGCCCGCGATCGGCGCGGTGACGGTCGCATAGTCGAGCTGCAACTGCGCCCGTGCGAGCTCCGCTTTCGCGGACGCCACGTCGGCCTTCGCCTGCGTGTCGGCCGCAACGGCCTCGGTGTGGTCGCGTTCGCTTACCGCACGATCGCGCACGAGATCGTCGTAACGGCGGCGCTTGTCGCTTGCCGCGAGTGCGGCAGCCTGCGCCTTCGCAAACGCACCCTGCGCGGCGTCGCGCGCGGCCTTCAGCGGAGCGGGATCGATGCGGAACAGCACCGCGCCCTGCTTCACTTCCTGGCCTTCCTCGTAGGTGCGCGCGGTCACGATGCCCGCGACCCGCGCCCGCACTTCCGCCTGCCGGTACGCGTCGAGCCGGCCCGGCAATTCGACGGTCATCGGCACGGCCGTCGGTCGCACCGTCACGACCGTCGCCTGTTTCGCGGCCTCCGGCGCCGCGTCCTTGTCGCCCTTTCCACATCCGGCCAGGGCCAGCACGGCCGCCAGCGCGAACGGCGCCAGTCGGTGGCGCAACAGGGAGCGATTGTTATTCATGTGTGACCTCGGATCGTTCGCCACCGATAAAATGCGGCGGCTCAGGGTGGCCGATTATAATCAGTCACGACTGATTAAATACACACCGCTTCAATCTGACCGTCACACTGTCTCAATAAAACGACAGCGAACTGTAAGGAATTTCAGGACATGGCTCGCAAGACCCGCGAAGAATCGCTCGCCATCAAGCACCGGATCCTCGACGCCGCCGAGCTCGTGCTGCTCGAGAAAGGCGTGGCGCAAACCGCGATGGCGGACCTCGCCGAGGCCGCCGGGATGTCGCGGGGCGCCGTCTATGGCCATTACCGCAACAAGATGGAAGTGTGTCTCGCGATGTGCGACCGCGCGTTCGCGCGCACGTCGGAAGGCTTCGACGCGGGCGAAGGGCTGCCCCCGCTCGCCACGCTGCGGCGCGCCGCGTCGCACTATCTGCAGGAATGCGGCGAGCCGGGCCCGATGCAGCGCGTACTCGTGATCCTCTATACGAAGTGCGAGCAGAGCGAAGAGAACGGCGCGCTGCAGCGGCGCCGCATGCTGCTCGAATTGCAGATGCTGCGGATCACGAAGGCGCTGCTGCGCCGCGCGATCGCGGCCGGCGAAGTCGCCGCCGATCTCGACGTGCACCTGGCCGCCGTCTATCTCGTGTCGCTGCTCGAAGGCGTGTTCGCGTCGATGATCTGGACCAACCGGCTGCGCGGCAATCTGTGGAACGACGCCGAGGCCATGCTCGGCGCCGGCTTCGACACCGTGCGCACGTCCGCCGCGCTGCGCATCCGTGCGCACAAATTGCCGGACTGACGGAATTTGTCGTAATAAATGCTGATTTAACCCGATTTACCGCACTGCGAAACGAATGAGCTGACCCCCTTTAAAATTTTTAACGTTTCGCGGAACATCGGTAGACTGACGCTGTCATCTTTCTTTAGCGTCTTCGTGATAACCGGGTACGACCCGGCATGCACGCCGCCGTTCGAAGCGGGCCTGCCCGCGCGTTGGGTCGAACGGAAACGACACAGGCCCCTGGCGGGGCCTGTTTTGTTGCACGCCCGCCGCCCGCCCCGTCGCTGCCCGACGGTTGTGCCGCCGGTGAACCCTGCCCACACCCCTTTGAACCGCTTTCCTGGATGTGGACACCTTGGTCAAGTCTGCCGCTACCCCTGATGCTTTCGCGCCCGGCCGCGCGCAGCGCATTGCGCGCGCGCTCGTGCCGGCCGCCGTGCTCGGCGCCCTCGCCGCACTCGGCCTCGCCGCGCTGCCGGCCGTGTCGCAACTGCCGGGCGCCGTCGATTCGGGCACGGCCGCGCTGCCGCAGCGCGTGCTGTCCGACACGCCGTTTCCCACCGCGCAGCATTTCGTGACGAGCGAGCTCGCCCGCACGATCGGCGAGCGCAACGATGCCGGCGAACGCAATGACCGCAGCCCGCAACCGGGGCTGTTCGCGCCGCTCAGCGCGCACCGCAACGAGATGCTCGGCTACGCGAACCTGTTCCAGTTCGCCGCCCCTGAAAACCAGCACGGGATGCGCGCGGGCGACATCGAGCTCACGCTGTCCGATACGCTGAACCGTCTCGACGTGCCGCCCGAGGTGCGCATCCAGCTCGGCGATCTCGTCAGCGGCAAGGTCGCGATGCGGGCGAGCGCGCAGCGCGGCGACTACTACCGCGTCGCGTTCGAGTCGAGCGACGGCACGCCGCGCCTCACCGCGCTCGAACTGCGCGTCGCCGGCCGCACGTTCGGCGCGATCTGGTTCCGCGCGCCGGGCGCCGAGCACGGCGCGTACTACGCGCTCGACGGCTCGCCGCTCGAAGCCGCCGCCTTCACGATGCCGGTCAAGTGGACACGCATCAGCTCGTTCTTCGGCGAACGCATTCACCCGCTGTCGCAGGCGATGGCGTTCCACACGGGCGTCGATCTCGCCGCGCCGAGCGGCACGCCCGTCGATGCGGCGGCCGATGGCGTCGTGTCGTTCGTCGGCACCGATCCGGGCGGCTACGGCCGCTACGTGATCGTCGATCATGCCGATGGTTACTCGACCTACTACGCACACCTGTCCGCGTTCGCGCGCGGCCTCAAGACGGGCGAGACCGTGAAGCAGGGCCAGCGCATCGGCTCGGTCGGGATGACCGGCGCCGCGACGGGCCCGCACCTGCACTTCGAGGTGCGCGTCGCCAACAATCCGGTCGATCCGCTCGTCACGCTCGCGAGCGCGCAGACGGCGCTGTCCGACATGCAGCTCACCGCCTTCCGCCAGGAAGCGGCGCAATGGCGCTTCCGTCTCGCGTCGATCCGTACGACGCCGTTCGCGTTCGCGCAGAACGACGGGCCGCTGTGGGGCGATTTCGCGACCGATTCATCGACGCTGCGCGCCGTCTTCAATACGCATTACTCGGCATCGTGATGCACGTGCCGCGCGCCGTTGCTCGACTCGCAGCGGCGCGCAGCAGGCTCACAACCTTCCTTGCCCCTGCGCGCCGGGCCTGACCTGCCTGACGCGCTGTCCGCCGCGCGGATTCAACGACACGCCATCTTCGACCATTCGAAACGGCCGCGGCATGCCGCTACCGCGCGGGTTCCGTATATTCGGCCGCCGCCTGCGCGGCGCGTTCCGCGCGCGGGCGCCGCGACAGCAGCCAGCGTGCCGCGCCGTCGAGCGACGTGCACAGCACCAGATAGATCAGCGCGACGAACAGGAAGATCGGTGCCGGATACACCATCAGCCGGTTGTTCACTTGCGTCGCGACGAACGACAGCTCCGGCACGCCGACGATATACGCGAGCGACGTATCCTTCACGAGCGCGACCCACTGGTTCACGAACGACGGCGTCATGATCCGGATCGCCTGCGGCAGCAGCACGTAGCGCACCGTCTGCCAGCGCGTGAGCCCGAGCGACAGTCCGGCCTGCCATTGCCCGTCGCCGGCCGCGACGATGCCCGCATGCACCGCATGCGCGAGATACGCGCCGCCGATCAGCGCGAGCGCGCACACCACCGTCGCGAGCCCCGGCACGTCCATGTGCAGCAGCATCGGCATCAGGAAGTAGGTCCAGAAAATCAGCATCAGCACGGGGATCGCGCGGAAGAAGCCGATGAACGCGAGCAGCAGCACGCGCACCGGGCCGCGCGCGAGCGCCATCGCTACGCCGAGCGCGATGCCGAGCACGGCCGACGCGACGGCCGATGCGATCGCGAGCAGCAGCGACAGCGCGGCGCCGCCGAGCGGCCCTTCGGGGAACGCACCGACGAGCAGGTACGGCAGATTGGCGAACAGCAGCGAAAGATCCATCGTCAGCGCCCCGCTCCCAGCCGGTCGCGCCATTGCGTGGCCGCATACGCGCCCGCTTCGATCGCGGCCACTGCCGCGACGTACAGCACGGTCGCCACGCCGAAGGCGGCGAACGTCTTGAACGTCTCGGTCTCGACCTGCCGCGATGCATACGACAGCTCGGCCACGCCGATCGCCATCGCGAGCGACGAGTTCTTCACGAGATTCATGTATTGGCCGAACAGCGGCGGCAACGCGATGCGCACCGCCTGCGGCAGCACCACGTAACGCAGCGACTGCATCGGCGTGAGGCCGAGCGCGGCCGCCGCGTCGTGCTGCGCGCGCCGCACGCCGCGCAGGCCGGCTTCGCACTCCTCGGCGACGAACGCGGCCGTATAGGCGCTCAGCCCGACCCAGCCCGCGACGAATTCGAACGACGGCCACGCAAGCGTGAACGGGCCGACGCTCAACGCATGACGCGCGTTCAGCCACGCGATCCATGGTTCGGGCAGCAGCGACGCGACACCGAAATACCAGAACAGCAACTGCACGAGCAGCGGCGTGTTGCGGAACGTGACGACGTACGCGGCCGCCATCGTGCGCGGCGCCGTGCCGCGCGCATGGCGCATGACCGCGAGCAGCAGCCCGCCGGCGGTCGCGACGACGGCCGACGCGGCCGCGAGGCCGAGCGTCAGCAGGAAGCCCTGCCAGAGCCAGGACAGATATTTGGGAGCCAACCCGAGCATGCTGTGTTGCGGGCGCGAAGCGCGCGATCGGAGGAATGCAAAAAGCGCCGCTCGGCCGATGCTTTGGCCAGTCGCGGCGCGCGTGCGACGCGGATCAGGTCTTGTCGCCGATCCGGAAGATGCGCGTGAGCGGCGTCTTCGTCGTCGGCCCGAACCATGCGTCGTAGATCTGCACGGCGCGGCCGTTCGCCTCGAGCCCCTTCAGCGTGTCGTTGACGAAGCCGAGCAGGCGCGTCTCGCCCTTCGGCACGCCGACACCCATGTAGTCGTTCGAGATCGTGAACGCCGGGATCTCGTAGTTCTGCTTGTCAGGCACGTTCGCAAGCAGCCCGATCAGCTTCGGGCCGTCCTGCGTGATCGCCTGCACGTTGCCGGCGCGCAGCGCGGCGAACGCGAACGGCGTGTCGTCGTACGCGACGATCGTCGCCTTCGGGAATTTCTCGCGCAGCGTGATTTCGTTGGTCGTGCCTTTGTCGGCGCCGACGCGCAGCGCGTTCAACTGGTCGGCCGATTTCAGCACGCCCTTCTTCGCGAGAAACTGCTGGCCCGACGAGAAATACGGAATGCTGAAGTCGACCTGCTTCGCGCGCTCGTCGGTGATCGTGAAGTTCGCGAGCACGAGATCGACCTTGCCGGACGTCAGGAACGGAATGCGGTTCGCCGGGTTGGTCGGCTGGAGCTGCAGCTTCACGCCGAGCTTGTCGGCGAGCGCCTTCGCATAATCGACGTCGAGGCCGACGATGTGATTGCTTTTGCCGTCGACATAGCCGAACGGCGGGTTGCTGTCGAACGTTGCGACGCGCAGCACACCGGCCTTCTTGATGTCGTCGAGACGGTCCGCATGCGCGACGGTGCCTGCGGTGATGAGCGCGGCTCCGACGAGCCACGTAGCGAGCGTGTGGAATTTCATGAGCACGACCTGATTTGTTATGAAGGCCGCCGCGGATCGCGCGGCGGCCCGGTTCGAAGAACATCGCGACGGAGTGTGTCGTCGCGAAGCCGCTAACGTATCAGCGCGTGCGGCGAATCCGAACCAACAAATGGTGCTTTGCTCATCGGGTTTCGTGATGAGCCCCGCGCGATGCGGCGCGCGTCGTCACGGGAACGTAAACGAAAATTCCGCGCCGCCGCCCGCATAGCCGGGCTTCAGTTCCGCATCCGTACCGGTGCGAACGTACCAGGCACTCAATGGGATCGAGGCAAGGTCACCCGTGCGCCGCATCGGATAAGTCGTGGCCGTGCCCGGCTCGCCGTACGCAATCCGCTCACCGGTCAACTCGTTTTTCATCGCGATGTTGAACCCCCGTGCAACCGCCTGACCGGCCGGCGCACTCAGCTGCAGCAGCGTCTTGTCCGGGTTCGGCTGCGCGGCCTTGTCTCGGAAACTGATCGACGGCTTGGCCGCGGCCGCGCAATTGCTGAGCGTGATATCGAAATTGACCGGCTTCGACGTGGCATGCATCGCGGGGAAACTGCTGATCGCGAAATTGCCGAGCGTGACGGATTTGACCATGTTCGTCGCCACCTCGCAGCGGTTCGGCACGTGGAGTTCGCACTCGCTGCCGATACACACGTTGCCAACGCCGACAAACGCCTTCATCTGCCGGCACAAGTTCGGGGGTGTCGTCTGCTCCGGCACCGTCACGGTGCCGCCCACCGAGGCGACTCCTTTCGGAAAGTCGACCGCATAAATCGCGACAGTGGGATTGCCCGGCAGGTTCTTGACGATCAGCTTGCCTTGCGGCAATTGCGCAACCGGCCCGGTAAGCACCAGATACTGCCGGAAACGCAAGATTCGAGTTTCGGAACCGACGCCGCCTGAGCCAACGTGCCCGTACTTCGCGGTCACCATCGGCAACGCGCCTTGCGGCAACGTGCGCTCGACGCTGTCGTCGGATACGCCGGCCCATTTCAAGCCGATGCCGTGTACATTCGTCTGCGCGATGCCGTCCGCGACGAAACTGCCCGGCGCCCAATGCGCAGCACTCACCAGTTCGTGCGGCATCAATGCCGTGCTGTACTTGAACGTGACATAGAGCGAAACGGTGCGTTGATACAGGATCGCGTTATCCGGCGTGGTACTCGTCAACGGCGTCTCCATGCGCCAGGCCGTCGCGTCGAGATTGCTGAAATTACAATCCACCGCCATCAAGGCACCCTGTCCTTGCGCGATCGCGTACGTGCCGAATGCAAGCGCCAGATATCCCGCCATCGTCAAGCGACGCATCGCCTGGCCGACTCGCCCAGGCCAGCGCCATTGAATCGTCTTCATGCTGCCTCCCGTTGCATCGGCGGCGGGCGCCGGTCATGCTCACCCGCCGCCTGCTGCATTACTCGATTACACCGAGATTAAGACCGGCAATTTTCTGCAACGCAGCCTCTCCGGACGCGATGCTGTTGCGGAACGTGCCGCGGTTGATGCCGACAAGGCCGCCCAAGGTCTGATACGACGACACGTTGATCCGCCCGCTCGCGGCCGAGCGCTCGACGAATCCCGCGTTCAGGCCGATCAGGCCGCCGAGCGTCGCGTAATAGCCGGCACCGACCGTCCCCGACGCCGATGCATCGACCACCGCGCCGAGGTTTTCGCCGGCAAACCCGCCTACGGTGCTCGACGAGCCACCCGACACATTGCCGGTTGCCCACGCGGTTTCGATCGTGCCGGATGTCGTGTTTGCGCCGGCGAAACCGCCCGCCGACGCGCCGGTACCGGCAGACACGTCGCCACTCGCGTCGTTGTTGGTCAGCTCGGCCGCGTTGCTGCCAACAAAGCCGCCCGTCTTGCTGTAGTTGCCGCCGATCGTCTTGCCGCGTGCGACCGAGTGCGCAATCCGGCCGCCGAGATGACTACCGACGAAGCCACCGTTGGCGCCCTGACCACCCGTGACCGCGCCATGCGCTTCTGCCATGTCGATAAACGCATTCATGCCGAGGTTGATGCCGACGAAACCGCCGGTCGACCCCGTCGATGCGCTCGTCACGGCGCCCAGTGCCTTGCCGCCGGTCACGATGCCTT
Organism: Burkholderia sp. Se-20373; assembly: GCF_017104705.1. Taxonomy (NCBI): domain Bacteria; kingdom Pseudomonadati; phylum Pseudomonadota; class Betaproteobacteria; order Burkholderiales; family Burkholderiaceae; genus Burkholderia; species Burkholderia sp. Se-20373. The sequence goes on from NZ_JAAGPH010000052.1 coordinate 22,538, forward strand.
CGTTCAATCCGACAAAACCGCCAATGGCCTGAGCATATCGGCCATCCACGACGCCGCTCGCGCTCGACCTGACGATCTTGCCGGTATTGCGCCCGACCAAGCCGCCGGCCGTGCCGCTCGAACCGCCAGTCACGCGCCCCAGCGCCGATCCGTCGACGATCTTGCCCAACAGGTTCACGCCCACGAGCCCGCCAACGTTCACGCCAGCGATATTGGCACCCGACGTGGTACCGCGACTCGTCGACCGCAGAATGTCGCCGCCCCGGTTTACGCCGACGAGGCCGCCGATCGATGCCAGGTTCGATGCGCCGCCGGAGACGGTCGCGTCGGACTCGCTGTCGGACACGATGCCGGCAGACAACCAATCCACGTTGTTCTCGCCGACCAGCCCGCCGACGGCATACGACATCCCGTTGCCCGTCACCGATCCGGCATATGAAGATTGGGACAGCTCGCCGCGATTGATGCCGACCAGTCCACCCAGCGCATTGCTGCGGCTGGCACCGGCACTCACCTGCATGCCCGTCGCGGTCACGTTCGTGACCTTGCCGGCGTTTTCGCCCACCAGCCCGCCAATGGCCACCGGACCAACACCGGACGCGGCACTCACGCGTAACGACGCCAGCTTGAGGTTGGCGAGCGTACCGGTGTTGCGGCCGAACAGCCCCGCATACGGATCGCTGCTCGTAATGACGAGGTTGCTGATCGAATTGCCGAGGCCATCGAACACGCCGGAGAACGAAGCACCCGAACCGATGGTCTTGAACGTGGTACAGGCATACCAGGAACAGGAGCCGGAGATCGCGTTGCCGAGTACGTACAGCCCGCCGAGATTCGTATTGACGCCCTGCAACTGCTGCAGATTCTGGATCACGGTATAGCGATAGCCGTTCGACTCGAAGCCGGCGCCCGCCCCTGACAGCGTTACGGCCGCGCCACCCGCGAGCGAATGCGCGACGCCGTAATCGAGCGTCAGCAGCGCGTTCGCGCCGGTCAACGCGATCGGCGCCGCGATCCGCACGTTGCTCTTCGCGTCGATGGCCACCCGCGCGTTCGCCCCCGTCGCGCGCAGCGCACCGTTGACCAACACGTCGCCTTGCCGGCTGGCCAGCGCCAGCCGGTTGCCGCTGGCCCAGGTCACCGGTCCGTCGACCGATATCGCGCCGCGTTCGGCAACCAGTTCGACATCGGTCGTGGCGAGGTTGCGCGACAGCGTGTCGGCCACGATCGTACCCGACTGGTTCGCTCCCGCCTTGACCGACACGTCGGACGATGCGATGCGCCAGGTGCCCCCGCGCCCGTTGGTCGCGCGTGTATCGACCATCGCGCCGAGCGCCACCTTCACGTCGGCGCCACGGGTGTCGACCGTGCCGCCGTTGCCCGGCGTCGTTGCGCTCGCATTCATCACGCCCGCGACGTTGACGGTGCCGGCGTCGTGACCGTCCAGCGAGATCCGGCCCGCGACATTCCTGAGCGTGCGCGCCTCGATGGTGCCCTGGTTGTTGACCACCGTGCGCAACACCGTATCGACGGTCTTCGCGCCCATCAGCACCCGCCCGCCGTCAGCCTTCAGCAACTGCTCGTTGCTGACCAGCGCGTTCATGGTTCCCTTATCGATCTGCACGCTGAGCAGCTTGCTTCCGTCGAAGTTCAACGTGGCGTCGCTGCCCGCGCTCAGCGCGACGGTACCCATCTGCGCTTGAACGATCCCCATGTTGACGACTCTTGCGCCGAGCAGCGCGATCGCGCCACCTTCGCTGGCCGAGAGATTGCCGGCGTTCCGTACTTCGCTCGGAGACTGGCCGGAGAACCGGAAGCGGCCGGCCTCGAAATCGTCGTTCTTGATGTCCAGCGTCGTCGCCACCAGGCCGCCGACATTGATCTGCGCGCTCTTGCCGAACACGATGCCGTTCGGGTTGACGAGGAACACACGACCGTTCGCCTCGATGTTGCCGTGAATGGCGCTGCCATCCTGGCTGATCACCCGGTTCAGCGCGATCGACTTGTCGGATGGCTGGTTGAACGTGATGCGCTGCCCTTTGTCGACGTCGAACGTCTGCCAGTCCGTCACCAGCTTGTCGGTGCGCTGGTTGATCGACATCTGCTGCCCGTTGTCGTAGCGCAGAATGTCGGCCTTCCCGGACACGATGTTCTCGCCCGTCGGCAGCGCATGCACGGACGTCGCCGCGCTCCCCGCAAGCAGTGTCGCCGCCGCGACGACGCGCGCGCGCATCGCCGACTTGCCGTGCCGGCGTACCCGTTCGCCGACTGCCTGCCAAACGCCCTGCCTGGCGTTCCATACCAAAGCGTATGCCTTGTTCATGCTCGTTTTCCTTGTTGTGATTGAAACCCTGTCGATGCCCCCGACAGGACGGGTACTGCAAGCATTGACGGTCCGTCGGTCACGGCGGCGCGAACCGCGCCCGGTATTCGTTCGACGTGCCGCTATCGTCGACGGCGTCGAACACGATCTCGGCGTCCCCTTTCCCGTCGGACTGCGTGCCGGCCGGCATCTCGGCCCGACTGAACGGCGCGACGTCCACCGCGCGGTTCGCCGGCACGACGGATTCGCCGTTCAGCAGCACGCGCGTCAACGTCACGTAGTAAGGCGTGGGATTGGTGGCGACGATCGTGGGAGCAGCCTGCCGGCTCGCGCGTGTCCAGGTCAGCGCATTCGGCGCCCGATCCGGATCGCCGGCCAGGCCGGTCGGTCGATACAGGAGCTTCATGCGCAGCCGGTAAGCGATGCGCAGCGTGTTGTCGTGCGTCGGCGCGGCCGGCGGCACTTCGAGCAGGTTGATCCAGAAACAGGATTCCCGGTCGGTCGGCAAATCGGTGCCGATGGACTGCACGCGAATCGCCAGTGGCCGCGCCGGATCGAGTCGCACGAGCGGCGGCGTCACGACGAACGGCACGCGCAGGCGGTCGGGATCGGCATTCGCGTCGCCCACGTCGAGCCACGCCTGAACCAGGATCGGCTCAGCGCCACCGTTGCGCGCGAGGATGGTCAGCGCACGGGCATCGCCGGGATAGACGAAGCGGGTGCCGACCACGGACAGCGCCGCGTGGCCGGTGACTGCGCCGACGCTCGCCGCGCAAGCCACCACCGCCGTGCGCACGATCCTCGCAGCGCGGGTCGTTGCGAGGGCTCGGCACGACGATCGGATAACCACCGGTGCGGGAAGGAAATCGTGACCGTGCATCGAACTATTGCCCCTCGCCACGGCCTGGAGCGACCGGCGCCGTCACGGGGATCGCACGGCAGACGCGCGTCAGCGTCGTGTAGCCGCGCGCGGTCCGCTCCTGCGGCGACACCGAGTAGTCGATCACGCACTGCTGATCAGCCCGCGTGCCCCATTCGACGCGAATTTGACCGTCATCGTCGGCGCTGCGCGCGAGCAGGCGACTGCCCTGCCCGACCGCGCCCAGCATGGCGCCGGTGCGGGCATCGAGCGCACGCGCCGCGAACGGCAGCGGCCGGCCGTCCTCGGTCTGCGCGTCGATCAGCAGCGCGCGCGCCTTCAGCGTGTCGTACGACAGCATGACGACCGATCCCGAGCGCGGCGCGACGCTGCGCGACGTCGTCTTGAGTTCGACATCGTCCGGAATATCCTTCGGATCGAGGTCGACCTGGTTGAGCTGATACGGTGTGAGGCTCGGCACGATCGCGTAGCCGAACCGGTTGACGCGTGCGTTCGTGTTCGCCACCAGGGCGCCGCGCGCGTGCGGCGCGTGCACGACGCCGATCGTCTCGCTCAGGGTAGGCGCGAGCGTCAGCCCGCCCGGGTGCAGCACCACGGCGCCCGCCGCGTTCGCCGACGCCTGCTGATAGTCGCGCCCGAGGCCGAGGTTCGCCGACACGGACGCCACCGGCAGTTGGTAGCCCACGCCGAAACTGCCCGACGACGCGCGGTTGTTGCCGTCGTAGCTCGACGACAGCGAGTACGATCCGTCGCTGCGCTCGCCGAAACGCCCGGCCAGGCTCGCCGTGGCACTCGTGCCGTTGCTGCTGTCACGCGTCATCAGCGTGCTGAAGATCGGCGCGCGCCGCGAGTCGCGTCCGAGCGGAATCGACACGTTCACGCTGACGAGCGTGCTGCCCGCCCCGTCGCCGGACGACGCGTAACGGGTGGACAGGTTGCGCACGCGCTGCACCGACGCCGTCACGGTCGCATCGCGCCATTGCGTGCTGTAGCCGAGCGTGAAGCTCAGCGATTGCCCGCCTCCCGCCCAGTAGCTGAGCGCCGATCCGTTCGCGTAGACGCTGCCCGATCGCCCGATCTGCTGACTCACGTTGAGATCGACCCGATTGCGCAGCCGCGCGAATGCGTCGGCGCCCACGCGCTGATCGCTCCGGCCGTTCAGGATCAACGCATCGCGCAGGCCGAGATAGCCTTTGGTCGAGTAGCGATACGCGAGCAGTGAAAAGTTCGTGCCGCTGTTCGGCAGGTTCTTGCTGTAAGACACGCGAATACTCGAGCCGCTCAGGCGCTCGCTGCCTGGCGGCTGGGTTCGCGCGATCGTGACGTCCGCGGCGAAGCCGCCGATCGGCGTATTGAGCCCGACGCCCACCAGTACCGACTGGTAGCGGTTCGCAAACGCGGCGCCGCCATAGGCCGTCAGTGCATTGTTGACGCCGCGTTGCACCGTGAACTGGCCGACGTACTGCGTGCCGATGTCGCCGCCGAGCTCGATCGCCCGGCCCGCCATCGCGCTGAACCGTGTGCGGCCGGGACGCAGCAGCTGGACTGTCGTCGCGAACGGCACCACGAAGCTGCGTGTCTCGCCGTTGGCCTCGGTCACTGTCACGTTCAGATCGCCGCCGTAGCTCATCGCCTGCAGGTTGTCGATCGCGAACGGCCCCGGCGCGACGGTCGTCTCGTGAACGAGATAGCCGCGTTGATGGATCGTCACCTTGGCATTCGACTGTGCGACGCCACGCACGACCGGCGCGTAGTAGCGCTGCTCGTCGGGAAGCATCCGGTCGTCACTGTCGATCTGTACACCGCGGAACGATACGGCGTCGAACAGCGCGCCGCTGGTCGAACTCTCACCGGCCAGCAGTTGCGCGTGCCAGTCGGGCAAATCGGTTTGCGCGTAGATGTAGCCGCGCTGATAACGGGCGCCGCCGCGCTGCGACCACGTGAGGTTGCCGTTGTGGCGAATCCGGAATCGCCCGGCGCTGGCCGCCATCGAGAGCCCCGTGTAGAGCTGCGACGATTCGTAGCCGCCCGAACGCGTCGAGAACACACTGGCGTTGTAGCTCAGCAGTGCGGCCGGCACACCGTTCGTCCAGTTCGCCGGATCGACGTAGCTACTTTGACTGGCGACGCGCATGTAGAACTGCGGCACCGTCAGATACAGCTTCTGCTCCGCCGCGTCGAACGACAAGGCGGCCCCCGGTACGTAGCGGGCAGGTGTATCGCAGATCAACCCGTCGGGCAACGGATTCGGCGGCTGGCTGCCGTCCTGGCCCCGCGCGCTCCGCTCGAGGTCGACACCGGCGCGCTGCAGCAACAGCCGGTCGTAGCAGGGCCGCACGTCATCGTGCGCATCGTGGCGGAACGTGATCTCTTCCACGCCGCGCCACTGACCATTGACGATCAGGTCTGCACGATGCTGCCCCGGCACGACGGCGTTCGGACGTTCGAACGGCGTCGTATCGACCGGCCCGCTGTCGGGGCCGTGCATCAGCATCGAATCGTCGAAATGCGTCTTGCCCGCAGCCGGCGAGGCGCCTGCGGTCGCGCGATGCGCGTCGTCCCGCACCGCCGTGTCGACCGTATCCGCGACGGCATTCGCCCCCGACGTCATCGCGACGGACGCAAATACCGAAGCGACTGCCAGCAGGCACGGCCGCTTCGGCAGCCGCGGGGCGAGGTTCGGCGCGCATGAATAATGAAAACCTGCTGAACTGCGCATGTGGATACATTAATTTCGCATACCGAATCGAAATTTCGGGTTCGGCATGCGCGGGGTCGTGCCTGCTGGATACGTTGCGTGTAAAACTGCTCAGTCGGTCAGTTTCTTTGTTATCGTGCTGCGCCCGCCGTAGTCGTCGATGGTCATGTAACGCACGGACGTCGGGCGATGCGACGGCGCGACACCCGGCAACGGAAAACGCTGGGCACCGAACGGCTCTACCATCCCGCCGCCGGCCTCGACGAAGGTACCGCCAACCTCGCCTTCGACCCTGCCGAACGACACGTAATACGGCGTCGGATTGGACACCTCGAGCGCGACCGGGTGCCTGCCCGCGTGCGCCGTACCGTCAGTCACCTTCCAGACCAGCTTGTTCTCTGCCATCTCGACGTCGTTCGCCAACGCCGAAGGCCGGTAGAACAGCTTGATACGGGTTCGGAAGGCAAAGCGCAGCTGGTTGTCCGCGTCCTGCTGCACCGTCGGCACCTCGAGCACATTCAGCCAGAACACCGATTCGCGATCGGTGGGCAACGACGCCTGCATGTTCGTGATGCGCAATACCGCGCCCCGCCCGGCTTCGACGCGCACCAGTGTCGGCGCAACGACGAACGGCGTGCGCATCTTCTCGGGCGGAACGTCGACGCGACCATCGTCGATCCAGCTCTGCGCGAGCACCGGTTCCGTACCGGAATTTTCCATCCGGACCGTCACGTCGCGAGCCCGCTCGGGAAAGATCACGCGGGTACCGTTCAGCAGTAGGGCTGCCTGCGCCAGCGTGGCACAGGCAGCCCACGCCACGACACCGGCCACGACTCTTGGATAAGGAATCCGAATTGACAATGTCATGACGTGTAACGGGAATGGGACCGATCAGTGGTAAGCGAGCACGTACCGGATGAACGAGTTGCCGGAACCGGCCTTGATGCCAGCCGGCAAGGCCGTCGACACGTATGCCGCCTTGTAGGTCAGGGTCGCGGTGTTGTTCGCGACGGTCGCGATCTGCGGGTCGGTCTGCGGCGTGCCGAGCATGATCTTGCCGTTCTTGGTGTTACCCGCGTCCTTGATCTGGATTTCGATGCCCTCCGCCGGTTTGGTACCGATGAGCTTCAGGTTGCCGGTCGACGGGTTGATGTTGACCGACACCGGATCGAATTCCATCACGACCTTCGTGCCGTTGGTACAGCCCGTATTGCCGCCAATCTTTACACTGAACTCGACGTCATTCGACGTCTTGCCGATCGCGTCGAACATGGCCGGGTCGACGCGATCGCCAAGTTGCACCTCTTGCCGATTGCTGGAGCCGGGTGCCTGGCCGTTGACGTTGCAGGTGACGTCGGAGATGCTGCCGTAGAAGGCCAGTTCACCGTCGAACGCGTGGGCAAGCGACGGTACCAGCGCGGCGCTGGCGATGCCTGCGGCAACGCAACCCCGAAGCAAGTTCATTTTCATCTTTGGAATTCCTCTCAAATGGATGATTTTTCTCGAAACAGTCCGACCGGCTCAGGAGTTTCCATGGGACGTGAAATCCCGAAATACAGATCGCATCGCGCCATCTCGAATAAATGAATTTTTATCCTCGAAAAACGACGACATCGCAATTCTATTTGCCTGGAAATTTTCCTCAAATAGTACGAGTAAGAAATATGAATTCCATTTAGCCATTCGACCGCCTTGTCTCGCGGCGATGATTGCGGCAGGCAACTCACTGCGGCGCTTGCATCGCTGACGATACGATATCGCAACATCGATATATAAAATGAACAATCAATTTGATTGAATAAATAATTAAAACGATGTGACTTGAACGGGAAAATCTTGAGAATTTTCCATTTCTCAAAATTTCAAAATAAGAAAAGTCAGATACCCACTCTCCAACATGGGTGATTCGCGCAAGATCGGGAATCGACGTGTCGATCGGGTTTTCGAAATCGAAATCCCGTCGCGGCGTCGCATTTCACCGAGGACGCATGCAGTCAAATCGCACACGAACCGGCCGCATGCGGCGCCGCTGGCGGGCAGGAACCTGTTGGCGTATGGAAGGAGTGGGACCCGTCGCTTCGCGACGAGATGCGCGTTGCCGCATCGGCCCGGAGCGCGGCAACGCGCCGTGCCCTGCTACATCACCCGGCGAGCGCGGTCGCCGCCTCGTCGATCAACATGGCGACCGCTACCGGTTTCGACGCAAGCGACACATGGCTTGCATCGAGCGTGATGACACTTGCGCGCGTCCATCCGCGCCGGCATCCGCTGCTGGTTTTCCGGCGCGATTATCCGATCCGAGTTCGAGATCGGGTACCACGACGGTTTCGCGCGCCAGGCCGGCACATGAATGGTGTCCGCGAACGTGCTCGCCACCGGCGCTTTCCGCGTGACGGCCATCACGAGCGCTTCTATCCTTGATGTGGCATGTCATCGAACCGTCACCGGCCCGGCCGATCCGGGCCATCGCGCGGACGTGCAGCTACCAGCATAGGCGAGCCGCCGTGCGCGGCGTGAGACGCAGCGCACCAAAAAAGACGCCCGCTGCAAGCAGCGGGCGCGAATCCCAGTCAAGGAGGTGTCACACGAACTACAGGCCCAGATTAAGGAATTCGACCGTCCTGGACAACGAATCGATTTCAATATCGATATGACGGGACACGCTCACGCCGGCACTTCGCGGGTCGAGCAATGGATGCCGCCGCCGCCCGACGCGATGCCGAGGATGTCGACCTGCACGATCGCCCGGTTCCCCGCATACGGCCGGATCGCGGCGACCGCGGCCGCATCTGCCGCCGCGTCGTTGAACTTCGGCATGACGATCGCACCGTTGCAGGCGTAGAAATTGATGTAGCCGGCCGCGAAATTCGTCATTTGCCGGTCGTTCAGGGTCGTGCCGGCCGACATGCCGAAATTGACCGGCGGCACCAGCTCGACGATCTGCAGCGGCTGGCCATTCGCATCGGTCTGGCCGGCGAGCCGGTGCCGGTTCGCGTCCGTCAACGCGCGCTCGCCGGTCGAATTCGACGCGTCGTGACAGCACGCGACCACCCCGGGCGCGAGAAAGCGCGCGTAGAAATCGACGTGCCCGTTGGTGATGTCGGTCTCGCCGGCCGGTGTCGCCGCGCCGCCGGCACCCCCCGCGCCGCTGCCGGGCGGATAGGTCGCCGTGCCCGGCAGCCAGATGATCTTCCGTACGCCGAGCGTGCGCTGCAGTTCGGCGAGCACGGTATCTTTCGCCGTCGGCAGCAGCGTCGCATTCGCGATCACGCCGTTCGGGATGTCGAACAGTTGTGGATTCCGGTTCACGTGCAGCACGGACGACTCGGTGAGGATCGCCGTCGCGTCGCCGTCGAATTCGATCGCACCGCCTTCGAGCGTCAGCGTGCTGAGGATCAGGCTCGCGCCTTTCCGCTGCGCCATCCAGCCCGCCACCGCGTTGTCGCGACTGAACGGCTGGAAGAACTTGCCCGCCTTCGACCGGTTGCTCGCGCCCGCGATGTCCGGCGGGACCGTCGCGCCCGGGCTCATGCCGGCACCGTCGGTGTTCGCGTTGCCCCAGCCGTTGAAATTGAAGCCGACCGCATTCAGCGCGTTGCCGTTCGTCGTATCCCTGACGAACAGGCACCCCGTGTCGCGCACCCAGAAGTCGTTGAAGCCGTCGGCGAGCGGCACGAGGTTGATCCCGCCCGCGCCCGCGGCGCGGGCCGCGTAGCGCGCATGCAGGTCGGGGTTCGCGACGCTCGCGGTCGCGAGCAGCGCGCGGGCCGTGTCGAGATCGGCCGGCAGCACCAGCATGTCGACCGGTTCGGTTGCGCCGATCGCCTTCGCGACGTCCATCAGGTCGGCCCGCACGCGGTCGATGCCCGCATCCGTGCTTTGCGGCGTGACGGGCATCCAGATGCCATCCGCGCCGGACGCGAAAGCCATGTAGGTCGACGCGTGCGGCGCATCTTCGGCCGGCAGCCGGTACTTGACCTGCCGCGTCGACGGCGTCGTGCCAGATGTCGCGCCTGACGACGTGGAAGGCGGGCCGGATGCACCATCGCCGCCGCCACCGCAAGCGGTCAGGCTGCCCAGCAGCGGCACGCCGAGAAAGGCGGCCGAATACCGGATGAAGCCGCGCCGGCCGGTATCCGGCGAGTGCTGCGTACGCTTGCCTGCGCCCGCGTGGGTACGTCGTTTCGTCATGTTTCAACTCCATTGCGCGGTCGGCGCACACGCGTGCGCGCCGGCTTCCGTCCCACAAGACGGATTCCGCATTGTTTTCAGTAGTCCGGAACGAAATGCTGCCTGCTACGGGCGCGCGGGCCGGTCACGCATGCCGGCCCGCGGCCGCGTTCAGGCCGGCTGCTGCTGCGTGGTGCAGTGGATACCGCCGCCGCCCGCGGCGATGCCGTCGATGTTCAGCTGGATGACCTCGCGCCCCGGAAACAGGTCGACGAGCGTGTCGCGCGTATTGCGGTCGGCGCGGCTGTCGCCGAACGCCGGCGCGATCACCGCACGATTGCATACGTAGAAGTTGATGTAGCCGGCCGCGAACGCCTCGTTCTCGTATTGATGCCGGACGGACTTCGGCCCCGGCAGCACGACGACTTTCAACGGGCGGCCCTTTGCATCAGTGGCTTTCCGCAGGATCTCCAGATGCTGCCGCGTCACCGCGTGGTCGTATGAAGACGGATCGGTATCGAGCCCGGCCACCACCACACCCGGGCTCGTGAAGCGCGCGTAGAAGTCGGTATGCCCGTCGGTGATGTCCTTGCCCGCGATGCCCGGCAACCAGATGATCTTCCTCAGCCCGAGCAGCCGGCTCAGCTCCGCCTCGCACTGTGCCTGGCTGACGCCCGGATTGCGGTTCCGGTTGAGCACGCAGCTGCGCGTGATGATCGCCGTGCCCTCGCCGTCCACCTCGATGCCGCCGCCTTCGAGCACCAGCCGCGTGTCGAGCAGCCGCGCCCCGGCGCGCTCCGCCACGAACGGCGCGACTTCCGCGTCCTGGTCGTGCTCCTGCTTGTTGCCCCAGCCGTTGAAATTGAAGCTCACGCCGCCGAGCTGGCCCGACGCGTTCTTCACGAACACGGGCCCCGTGTCGCGCATCCACAGATCGTCGACCGGGTGCTGGACGAGCTCGACCGATGATCCGCACAGCCGCGACGCGATCGCATAGTCCTGCTCGCGCACCAGCATCTTGAGCGGCTCGTGCGCCGCGATCGCCTTCGCGATCGCGGCCAGGTTCGCGCGCGCAACGGGCAACAGCCGCGTGCCCCAGATATCCTCGCTCGGGCCGAACGCCATCCAGGTCGCCGTATGCGGCGCGCCCTCGTCCGGCATGTGCCAGGTTGCGCCCTGCTGCGCGTGCGCGGCGCGGCCGAGCAACCCGCCCAGCGCACTGGCGGCCAGCGCCGCTCCCGATACGGACAGGCCGCGTTGCAACAGTTGACGTCTCGTTGTCATGGCATTCCTCTTTCGCTTGCCGATTGCTTCGTTTGCTTCGGTGGTTTCAATCGTTCGGCGACTTCACGATGCGCGGTCACGGCCGCGCCGTCTTGAAGCCGAGCCAGGTCCGGCCCTCCAGGCGCATCGCGGCCGGCGATTCGGCGATCGGCGTGAACAGCGTACGCCGCGTCGCCTCGTCCGGATAAATGCCGGGATCGCGTACCAGCGCCGGATCCATCAGCTTCAGCGCGCCCTGGTTCGCATTCGCGTAGCGCGTCGAATTCGAGATCCTCGCGATCACGTCCGGACGCAGGATGTAGTTGATGAACGCATGCGCGTTGTCCGGATGCTTCGCGGAGGCCGGAATGACCATCGCATCGAACCACATCAGGGTGCCGATCCGCGGAATGTCGTACACGACGTCGCGTTTCGGATCGCGCGCCTTCGCCTTCTGCGCGGCCAGGTTGATCGCGCCGGAGAAGCCGACCGTCACGCACAGCTCGCCGTCGATCAGCTCGTTGGCATCGGACGAATTGACGAACTCGCGGATGAACGGCCGGATCTTCATCAGCATCGCCTGCGCGGCCGCATAGTCCTGTGCGGACGGATGCATCGGATCGCGGCCGATATAGCGTAGCGCCAGCGGCAGCACGGTGCTCGCGGAATCCTGCAGGCCCAGCCCGCACCTCGCGGCGACGCGCGCCGCGATCTCCGGCCTGAACAGCAGGTCGAGGCTGTCGGCCGGCATGTCCTTGCCGAGGATCGCGCGCACCCTGGCGCGGTCGTAGCCGACGCCCACGGTGCCCCACATGTACGGCACGCCATACTGGTTGCCCGGATCGGATTGCGCCATCTGCTTCAGCAGCGACGGATCGAGATACTTCAGGTTCGGCAGCCGGTGCTTGTCGAGCTTGCGAAACACGCCGGCCTGGATCTGCTTGGCCATGAAATCGTTGGTCGGCCACACGACGTCGTAGCCGCTGTTGCCGGTCAGCAGCTTCGACTGCAGCGTCTCGTCGCTGTCGTACGCGTCGTAGCGCACCTTGATGCCGGTTTCCTTCTCGAAACCGGCCAGCGTATCCGGCGCGAAGTAATGGCTCCAGTTGTACAGGTTCAGCACCTTCTCTTCGTCGGCGCGAGCCGTGCCCGCCAGCACGCACAGCGCGAGGCCCGGCACCGCGAAGCGCAACCCTCCTTTCCGTCTCATCGGGCCTCCTTCAGCGATAACACGACGACACGCCGTCGCTGGTCAGAACGTGCGGTACATCTCCGGGCGGCGATCGCGGAAAAAGCCCCACGATTGCCGGTCGGCGCGGATCGCGTCGAGATCGAACGTGTGCACGAGCACGGCTTCATCGGTGCGGTTCGCCTCGGCCCGCTTCTCGCCGGTGTGATCCGCGATGAAGCTCGACCCGTAGAACACGCCCGCGAGCCCCTGCTGCGCCGGATTGCCGTTGCCGAAGCCGACTTCGCGGCCGATCCGGTTCGCGGCCACGACCGGCACCATGTTGGCGGCCGCGTGGCCCTGCATCGCGCGCTGCCAGTGGCCGGACGAATCGAACGTGCTGCTGAACGGCTCCGAGCCGATGATGGTCGGAAAGCACAGGATCTCCGCGCCCATCAGCGCGAGGCTGCGCGCGGTCTCCGGGTACCACTGGTCCCAGCAGATGCCGATGCCGATCCGGCCGAAGCGCGTGTCCCACACCTTGAAGCCGGTGTCGCCCGGTGTGAAATAGAACTTCTCCGTATAGCCCGGCCCGTCCGGGATATGCGTCTTGCGATAGACGCCGAGCACGCGACCATCCGCGTCCGCGACGGCGATCGAGTTGTACGCGGCATTGCCCGCGCGCTCGAAGAAGCCGATCGGCAGCACGATGCCGAGTTCGCCGGCCAGCGCCGCGAAACGGGCGATCTGCGCGTTGCCTTCGAACGGCTGCGCGAGTTCGAGATGGCGCACGTTCTGGTCGAGGCAGAAATACGGCATCGCGAACAGCTCCGGGCACAGTACGAGATTCGCGCCCTGTGCGGCGGCCGCGCGGATCAGGCGCTCCGCGGTGGCCAGGTTGTCTTCGAGATTCCAGCTGCCCGACGCCATCTGGACGGCGGCGACGGTGATGTGTTTGGACGGCATTGCGATTGCTCCTCGGTCGTAGCCGAAACCGCTGACGAAACGTCGCTCAGTTCGCGACGGACGGCTGCTGCTGCGTCGAGCAGTGGATGCTGCCCCCGCCGATCGACAAGGTCGGGATCGGCAGCATCTCCACGCTACGCCCGGGAAACGCGCGGCTGAATACCTCGCGCGCCGCCTGATCCTGCTCGACGCCGAACGCGGACACGATCACCGCGCCGTTCACCAGAATGTAGTTCGCGTAGCAATCGCAGTAACGCTCGGAGCCGAAGCGTTCGGTGACGATCGGCGACGGCAGGTCGAGCAGTTCGAAGCGACGCCCCGCCGCATCGGTCTCAAGCTCCAGCGCGCGACGGTTTTCCCGCATCACGTGAAAATAGTCGCCTTGCTCAGGCAGCGCGGTCTGGCACAGCATCCGGCCGGGTGCGATGAACGACGCGATACCGTCCACGTGCCCGTTCGTCTCCACTTCGTCGGGATTGCCCGGCAGCCAGATGATCTTCTCGACGCCCAGCATGCGGCGCAGCTCCGCTTCGATCTCCGCGCGGCTCAGGTGCGGATTGCGATTCGGATGCAGCAGGCAGCTCTCGGTGGTGACCAGCGTGCCCTGCCCGTCGACGTAGAACGCGCCGCCCTCCAGCACCAGGTGCGAATTGAAGATCTCCGCGCCGGCCGCGCGGGCGATGTCCTGCCCGGCCTGCTGGCAGCCGTCGTATGGCTGGTACTTCTCGCCCCAGCAGTTGAAGCGGAACACGGCCGCGCCCAGCCCGCGCCGTTCGCTCACGAGGAAGATCGGCCCGCAGTCGCGCAGCCAGTTGTCCTCGGCCGCGACCGGCAGCACGTCGACGCTCGCGCCGACCATCTCGCGCGCGGCATCGGCCTGGCTGTGGTGCGCGGCCACCACGCAGCGCTGGTAGCGGGCGATCGTCCGCGCGACCCGCGCGAATTCGCGGCACACCTGCGCGTAATGGCTCCCCCACAGATCCTCGCGATCGTGGAGAACCGGCCATCCGAGCCACGTGGCATCCATGGATTCCCATTCCGCGGGCATCCGGTAACCGCGCTGGCGAGCATCAAAGCGACCCATCGTTCAGCCTCCGTTGTGATTGATGGCCGATTGTGCGTCAGGTTAAACTTGATGAATATTGATATTTATTGACCGAATCAATCAATTCACCTCATACCTAGATGCAACGCGTTCCGTCCCTGAAACTGCTGACCGGCTTCGAAGCCGCGGCCCGATTGGGTAATTTCTCGCGCGCGGCCGACGAGCTGCACCTGTCGCAATCGGCGATCAGCCATCAGATCCAGCAGCTCGAAGCGCAACTCGGGCAGCCGCTGTTCCGCCGGCGCGGCCGCGGCGTCGAACTGACCATCGCCGGCGAGGTCCTGCAGCGCAGCGTGCAGCGCGCGATGGACACGTTGCGCGGCGGCCTCGACCGCATCGCAACCTACCTGAACCCGGGGCTGGTCGTGCTGGTGTGTCCCGCGCCGTTGCTGCACGGCTGGCTGCAGCCGCGCCTCGAGCAGTTGCAGCAGGCGCTGCCCGACCTGTGCCCGCTGCTGTCGACCGACGAAACCGCGCGCTACGTCGACGAGATCGACGTCGACATGACGATCGGCACGCGCCCGATGCTGCAGCCCGGCCTGCTGGATATCCCGTTCATGCGCGACGAATGGGTGACGGTGTGCGCGACGCCGCTGGCGGAACAACTCGAACGCGTGCCGCGCGACGCGCACCCGCTGCACGCGGGCGTCATCTGTCTCGAAGCCAGCCTGACCGACGAGCGCCTGGCGACCGTGTTTCGCGAACGGCTGTCGGCATTCCGGATGCATGCGATCTACGACGACCAGCGGCTCGTGCTGGACGCCGTGCTGCGCGGCCGCGGCATCGCGTGCCTGCCGCGTCTCGTCGCGCAGGCGGGTATCGACCAGCGCACGCTGACCGTGCTCGCCGATTACCCGCGCCTGCCCGGCACCACGTGGTGGCTGTCGCGCATGGAAGGCCCGTCGCGTTCGCCGATCGTCGAGCGGATGTTCGAATGGCTGGTCGAGCAAGGCAGCCTGTCGAGCGCATCCGCTCCGGCGCCCGACCAGGCGCCGCCTCCACCCGCGTAATCGCAAGCCGCAAAAAAAACGTCCCGCCGGGTGGCGGGACGTTCGTCATGATGCGAATGCGCTCGATGCGCACACTGCGCGGCCGATCACGGCTCGTGACGCAGATACCCTTCCTTGCTCGGATCGCGCATCCGCCACGACACGATCAGCGAGATCGCGCACAGCACGGTCACGTACCAGTAGAAGGTTTCCTCGCTGCCGATCGACTTGAACCACAGCGCGACGTACTCGGCGGAACCGCCGAAGATCGCGTTCGCGACCGCGTACGACAGGCCGACGCCCATCGCGCGCACTTCGGGCGGGAACATCTCGGCCTTGATCAGGCCGCTGATCGACGTGTAGAAGCTGACGATCGCGAGCGCGACGGTGATCAGCACGAATGCGGCCACCGGGCTCGTCACGTCCTTCAGCGCATGCATCAACGGCACCGTGCCGATCACCGCGAACGAACCGAACAGGATCATCGACGTGCGGCGGCCGATCTTGTCGGACAGCGCGCCGAACACCGGCTGCATCAGCATGTAGACGAGCAGCGCGACGGTCATCACGTTGCTGGCCGTCTTCGCATGCATGCCGGCCGTGTTCACGAGGTACTTCTGCATGTACGTCGTGAACGTGTAGAAGATCAGCGAGCCGCCGGCCGTGAAGCCGACCACCGTGAAGAACGCGCCCTTGTGCTGCCACACGCCGCGAATCGTGCCCGCGTTTTTCTTATCGCGCGATGCGGTCGTCGACGTCTCGTCGAGCGACTTGCGCAGGTACAGCGAGATCAGCGCGGCCGCCGCGCCGACCACGAACGGAATGCGCCAGCCCCACGCCTTCAGTTCGTCGGCCGACAGCGTCTGCTGCAGGATCACGAGCACGAGCAGCGCGCACAGCTGGCCGCCAATCAGCGTCACGTACTGGAACGACGCGAAGAAGCCGCGGCGGCCCTTCAGCGCCACCTCGCTCATGTAGGTCGCGCTCGTGCCGTATTCGCCGCCCACCGACAGCCCCTGGAACAGCCGCGCGATCAGCAGCAGCGCCGGCGCGAGCGCGCCGATCTGCGCATAGGTCGGCAGCACCGCGATCACGAGCGAGCCGCCGCACATCATCAGCACCGAGATCATCATCGCGTTGCGGCGGCCGTGGCGGTCGGCGATGCGGCCGAACAGCCAGCCGCCGATCGGACGCATCAGGAACCCGGCCGCGAACACACCGGCCGTGTTCAGCAGCTGCGTCGTCGTGTTGCCGCTCGGGAAGAACGCCGGCGCGAAGTACAGCGCGCAGAACGAGTAGATGTAGAAGTCGAACCACTCGACGAGGTTGCCCGACGAGGCGCCGACGATGGCGAACACGCGCCGCCGGGTGTCGTGCGCGGACAGCGCAGCTTGGTCGGTCTGGACGTCCATGGATGGGTCAGTTCCTTATAGTGCTTTCTGGGCGAGACGGCTGGGGCCGCCGCGTGCGGTTGCACGTGGCACCGGTTCCGGCGCACGGCGCTACGGAATTTTAGCGAAATGTAAAGTAACGGGCTCTCCGGGTTCGTCCCGATGTAGAAAATTTTTCTCCCGGCACGCGTTCGTCATATGAAAACGCCAGCCGCAAGGCTGGCGTCCGATGCAAGCATTCCGCAGGCGACACGTTCAGATCCGCACCTCCGGCGGCACGTAGCGGCACTCGTAGCGCTTGCGCACGGTGCCGGCCTCGTCGACGCTTTCCAGGAACACGTCGAATTGCCAGAGCCGCGCCATGTGCTTGAGCACCTCGTCGCTGTCGTTCGACAGGTGGCGGTTGTCGGTCATGAAGTGGCGCAGCGTGAGACTGCGATCACCGCGCGTATTCACCGCCCACACCTGGATGTTCGGCTCGCGGTGATGGATGTCGTACTGCCGCGACAGCGCCTGCCGCACGTACTGGTAGCCCGAATCGTCGTGGATCGCCGACACCTCGAGCGAATCGCGCATATCGTCGTCGAGCACCGAGAACAGCCGCATGTCGCGGATCAGGCTCGGCGACAGATACTGCGCGATGAAGCTCTCGTCCTTGAAGTTGCGCATCGCATAATGCATCGCCGGCAGCCACGGGGTGCCCGCGATCTCCGGAAACCACTTGTAGTCTTCTTCCGTCGGCGCTTCGCAGATCCGCCGGATGTCGCTCATCATCGAGAAGCCGAGCGCATACGGGTTGATCCCGCTGTAGTACGGCTTCGTGACGGGCGGCTGGTAGACCACGTTGCTGTGCGAGTGCAGGAATTCCATCATGAAGCTGTCTTCCAGCTTCCCCTGGTTGTACAGCGTGTTCAGCAGCGTGTAGTGCCAGAACGTCGCCCAGCCTTCGTTCATCACCTGCGTCTGCCGCTGCGGGTAGAAATACTGGCCGATCTTGCGCACGATGCGGATCACTTCCCGCTCCCACGGTTCGAGCAGCGGCGCATTCTTCTCCGCGAAATACAGCAGGTTCTCCTGCGGCTCGGGCGGATAGCGGTCTTCCTGTTCTTCCATCAGCTCGGGCTTCTTGCCCGGCAGCGTGCGCCACAGTTCGTTCACCTGCGACTGCAGGTACGCCTCGCGCTCGCGCCGCAGCGCGGCTTCCTTCGACAGCGAAGGCTTCTGCGGCCGCTTGTAGCGGTCGACGCCGTAGTTCATCAGCGCATGGCACGAATCGAGCAGTTCCTCGACGCGATCGAGGCCGTAGCGCTCCTCGCATTCCGCGACGTAGTTCTTCGCGTACACGAGATAGTCGATGATCGCGTGCGCGTCGGTCCACAGCCGGAACAGGTAATTGCCCTTGAAGAACGAGTTGTGCCCGTAGGCCGCGTGCGCGATGACGAGCGCCTGCATCGTCATCGTGTTCTCTTCCATCAGGTACGCGATGCACGGGTTCGAGTTGATGACGATTTCGTACGCGAGCCCCATCTGGCCGCGACGGTAGCTCTTCTCGGTCGACAGGAAATGCTTGCCGAACGACCAGTGACGGTAGTTGACGGGCATCCCGACCGATGCATACGCGTCCATCATCTGCTCGGCGCTGATCAGTTCGAGCTGGATCGGGTAGATATCGAGCTCGTATTGTTCGGCAACCTGCGAGATGTGCGTGTCGTATTCCTCGAGCAGTTCGAACGTCCAGTCGGACGGGCACGGCAGCGGCTTGCGTTCGGCAACGTTCATACGCGCTTCCTTTCGCCCGGAGCCGGGCAAGTCGGCGGCCGGCGGCGGCGGTTCGGCCTGCCCGCGTTGCTGCGATGCGGCAGGGCCGGCCGTGTCGTCGCCGGAGGGGCGCGGCGCATAGCCGCGCGACTCGTTGTGCAGATGGCGGGTCGTCATGACATTTCCACCTGCTTTTCGAACAATTCGCGAAATACCGGGTAGATGTCGGCAGCCGATTCCACTTTTTTCATCGCGAGATGCGGCTGCGACAGGGCCAGTTGCGCGTATTCCAGCCACAGGTTCTGCTCTTCCGGCGCGACCTGGATATACGCGAAGTAACGCGTCTTCGTGAGGATATCCTCTTCCAGGATTTTGCGACACTTGGGCGAATCGTCGGTCCAGTTGTCGCCGTCGGACGCCTGCGCGCCGTAGATGTTCCACTCGGTCGGCGAGTAGCGCTCGTTCATCACCTTGCGCATCAGCTCGAGCGCGCTCGACACCACCGTGCCGCCGCTCTCGGTCGAATGGAAGAAGGTGTCCTCGTCGACTTCCTCGGCTCGCGTGTGGTGACGGATGAACACGACCTCGATGCGCTCGTAGTTCCGTTTGAGGAACAGGTAAAGCAGGATGAAGAAGCGCTTCGACAGATCCTTGCGCTGCTCGTCCATCGAGCCCGACACGTCCATCAGGCAGAACATCACGGCCTGGCTCGACGGTTGCGGCTGCTTCACGCGGTTGATGTAGCGCAGGTCGAACGGATCGATGAACGGAATCCGCCAGATGCGCCCCTTCAGGTGATGGATCTCGGCCTCGAGCACCGCGATCTCCGCGCGCCGGTCTTCCGGATCGCGCTTCACCGCCTCGAGCTGCGCCTCGAGTTCGCGCAACTCGTTGACGAGCGGCGAGCCGAGCGCGATGCGACGCCCGAGCGCGCTGCGCAGCGAACGCACGACGTCGATGTTGTTCGGCGTGCCTTCCGCCGACCAGCCCGCGCGCACGTTCTTCCAGCTCGGCACCGTCAGCAGGTGCGTCTTCACGAGGCGCGGGAGTTCGAGGTCGTCGAAGAAGTACTGCATGAACTCGTCACGCGACAACTCGAACACGAAGTCGTCCTGCCCTTCGCCCTCGTTGCTCGCCTGACTGCCTCCCCCGCCCGAACCACCCTGCGGACGCGGGATCTTGTCGCCGCGCACGTAGTCCTCGTTGCCGGGGTGCACGTATTCACGACGTCCGCCAGGGGCGTGCCGAAAATTCGGCTCCGCGATGTCCTTGCGCGGGATCGTGATGCTTTGCGTGCTCTGGATATCCTTGATGCTACGGTCGCGCACCGCATCGGACACGGCACGACGAATGTAGTTCTTGACGCGACGCAGAAAGCGTTCGCGGTTGGCGATACTCTTGTTCTTGCCGGCCAGCCTGCGGTCGATGATTTGATGAAGCACTCCCGGTCTCCCGCTCGAAAGTCGATATGCCGGGACGCTCGCCGCACATGCCGTCTCCCGTCATGCGGGCGGCGTCTCTGAAAACACCCGTACGGCGACGCCGTACGGGCGCAGTACCGCGCGCGTCATGACGACTTGCGCACGCGCAGGTACCAGTCGCAAAGCAGCCTCACCTGCTTCGGCGTATAGCCCTTCGCGACCATCCGGTTCACAAAGTCCTCATGCTTGCGCTGCTCCTCCGCCGAACCCTTGGCGTTGAACGAAATCACCGGCAACAGTTCCTCGGTGTTCGAGAACATCTTCTTCTCGATCACGACGCGCAACTTCTCGTAGCTCGTCCACACGGGGTTCTTGCCGGCATTCGCCGCCCGTGCACGCAACACGAAGTTCACGATCTCGTTGCGGTAATCCTTCGGATTGCTGATGCCGGCCGGCTTCTCGATCTTCTCCAGCTCCGCGTTCAACGCGGCGCGGTCGAAGCTCTCGCCCGTGTCGTGGTCGCGGAATTCCTGGTCCTGGATCCAGAAGTCCGCATACGTGACGTAGCGGTCGAAGATGTTCTGGCCGTACTCCGAATACGACTCGAGGTAGGCCGTCTGGATCTCCTTGCCGATGAATTCCGCGTAGCGCGACGCGAGCACGTCCTTCACGAAGGACAGGTACTTCTGCTCGGTTTCCGGCGGGAACTGCTCGCGTTCGATCTGCTGTTCGAGCACGTACATCAGGTGCACGGGGTTGGCCGCCACCTCGCTCGAATCGAAGTTGAACACGCGCGACAGGATCTTGAACGCGAAGCGTGTCGACACGCCCGTCATCCCTTCGTCCACGCCCGCGTAGTCGCGGTATTCCTGGTACGACTTCGCCTTCGGATCGGTGTCCTTCAGGTTTTCGCCGTCATATACCTGCATCTTCGAGAACAGGCTCGAATTCTCCGGCTCGTGCAGGCGCGACAGCACCGAGAACTGCGACATCATCTTCAGCGTGCCCGGCGCGCACACGGCCTCGGCCAGCGACGAGTTGCGGATCAGCTTCTCGTAGATCTTGGTCTCTTCCGACACGCGCAGGCAGTACGGCACCTTCACGACGAAGATCCGGTCGAGCAGTGCCTCGTTGTTGCGGTTGTTGCGGAACGCCTTCCACTCCGACTCGTTCGAGTGCGCGAGGATGATCCCGTCGAACGGAATCGCGCCGAAGCCCTCGGTGCCCTTGAAGTTGCCTTCCTGCGTGGCGGTGAGCAGCGGGTGCAACACCTTGATCGGCGCCTTGAACATTTCGACGAACTCGAGCAGCCCCTGGTTCGCCAGGCACAGGCCGCCCGAGTAGCTGTACGCGTCGGCGTCGTCCTGCGCGTACTGTTCGAGCTTGCGGATATCGACCTTGCCGACCAGCGACGAGATGTCCTGGTTGTTCTCGTCACCCGGCTCCGTCTTCGCGATGCCGACCTGCCGCAGGATCGACGGATAGCGGCGCACCACGCGGAACTGGCGGATGTCGCCGTTGTATTCGTGCAGCCGCTTGACGGCCCACGGACTCAGGATGTTCTTCAGATAGCGGCGCGGAATGCCGTACTGTTCCTCGAGGATCGGACCGTCTTCGTCGTAGTCGAACAGCCCGAGCGGCGATTCGTTGACGGGCGAGCCCTTCAGCGAATAGAACGGCACGCGCTCCATCAGTTGCTTCAGACGCTCGGCGATCGACGACTTGCCGCCGCCCACCGGGCCAAGCAGATAGAGGATCTGCTTCTTCTCTTCGAGCCCTTGCGCAGCGTGGCGGAAGTAGGCGACCACCTGCTCGATCACCTCCTCCATTCCGTAGAACTCACGGAATGCGGGATAGACCTTGATGACCTTGTTCGCAAAGATCCGCGACAGGCGCGGGTCGTTGCGGGTATCGATGTGTTCAGGTTCCCCGATTGCTTCCAGCATGCGTTCACCAGCCGTCGCGTACGCGGATGGATCGTTCTTGCAGAGCGCGAGATACTCCTCCAGCGAGAGCTCTTCCTCTCGCGTTTTTTCGAAGCGGTTCGCGAAGCTGCTGTAAATATCCATGCTACCTCCCTCGCCTGAGTCTGAAGACGTGCCTGCCTTCGTACGACTGCGCAGAAGCAAGCGCGTTCGAATTCATCCTAAACCCTTTCTTATTTTTTTTCACGAACTCTTCGTATGAAGTTCGTCATTCTCGACAACACCGCTTGGACAACACATTTCGTCGTTTTACAATCGACCTCCCGAGCCGCAGAAACTGCATCCGTCGCGTCTCGTCGAACAACGGAACGTCTTGTGTGTTGGACACAACCGACGTCGTCACTTCTCCCCTTCATCCCTATACGTTCGAGCGGTCGTTTTCGACGACACGTTGCGCGCGCCGTTACAAATTTTTTTCGCAGCGCCCTTACGGAAATACCCGTACGACGGATGCGGGAACATGACGCCCTACCTGTGCACGCATCCTTCGAGGCACATTTCACCCTGCATGCAATGTCGCACGATCGTCATTCATGCCCGTCGCCTGTCACATTTCTCCAGCGCAGAAACGACGACGCCCGCATGTCGCGGGCGTCGTTCGTCACCTAATGGGGATAGATGCGCGGCGCGCGCGAATCAGAAGGTTTCCCAATCGTCCGCGCCGGCGGTAGCGGCCGCTTGCGCGGGCGCCGCAGAAGCAGCGGCGGGCTTGCGTGCCGGCGCCGCCGCGGCGACGCGTTTCGGTGGTGTGTCGCGATCGTCGCGCACAGCAGCCTGCACGGGCACCGCAACCGTTGCGGCGGCCGCACGCGGCGCGTGACGCACGGCAACCGGTGCTGCGGCGCCCGGCCGTGCCGTGTCTTCATTGAGCTGAAATACCGCCGCCGTTTCACGCAGGCGCCCGGCCTGTTCGTCGAGCGATTGCGCGGCAGCCGCGGCTTCCTCGACGAGCGCCGCATTCTGCTGGGTGACCTCGTCCATCTGCGCGACCGCGCGCGCCACCTGGTCGATCCCGCCGCTCTGCTCCTCGGACGCCGCCGCGATCTCGCCCATGATGTCCGTCACGCGCTGCACCGCACCGATCACATCGCTCATCGTGCGACCCGCTTCGTCGACCAGCGTGGAACCCGAGCGAATGCGCTCCACCGACGCGTCGATCAGCACCTTGATCTCCTTGGCCGCGGCCGACGAACGCTGGGCCAGGCTGCGCACCTCGCCCGCGACGACCGCGAAACCGCGGCCTTCCTCGCCTGCCCGCGCGGCTTCGACTGCGGCATTCAGCGCAAGAATGTTGGTCTGGAACGCGATTCCTTCGATGATCGCGATGATGTCGGCGATCTTCGCCGAGCTGTCGTTGATCTCGCCCATCGTGCCGACCACCTGGCCGACCACCGTATTGCCCTTGTTTGCAATCTCCGACGCATTCGCGGCCAGCGAACTCGCCTGGCGTGCATTGTCCGCGTTCTGTTTCACGGTGCCGGTCAGCTGCTCCATGCTCGATGCGGTTTCCTGCAGCGCCGCGGCCTGTTCCTCGGTGCGCGACGACAGGTCGATGTTACCGGCCGCGATCTGGCGCGCCGCGGTCGCGATCGACTCGCTGCCGCCGCGCACGGTGCGCACCGTGTCGACCAGCCCGCGCTGCATCTTGCCGAGGCCTTCGAGAAGCTGGCCCATCTCGTCACGGCGATCCACGACGATCGGCCGGCGCAGGTCGCCGGCGGCAATCGCATCGAAATGCGCGAGCGCGTCGGCAATCGGGCGGCCGATCGCGCGGCTCAGCGTCAGCCACGACACGACCGCGGCGCCGAAGCCGGCCAGCAGCGCGACGATCGCCAGCACGCGCAGCGTGTCGTACACCGATTCCGCGTGATCGAAGCTGGTTTGCCCGTCAGTGAACTGGAAGTTGCGCAGCGCCTCGCTCGCCATCGCGAGGTCGTTGTAGCGCGCCTGAAGCTGCTTCGCGCCATCGCCGATCCGGTCGGCCTGATTCGCCCCGATCACGCTCGCGAACGCGTCGCACTCGCGCTGCAACGCCTGCCGCTTCGCGGCGACGTCCTGGGCGAGCCGGTCTTCCTCCGGACCGCGCGGCAACGCGAGGTATTTCTGCCACCACGTGTCGGACTGCGCACGCATCGCGCGGCTTCGCTCCACGGCCGCCGCTGAGTCCGGCGTGCCGGCCAGCAGCGCCCCTCGGTCGAGCGCCAGGCGTTCGCGCGCGGCGTAGATTTCGGCAACCGAGACGTCTACCGCGCTCGGCATCAGGTTCGTGAACATATCCCGCGTCGTCTCGTTCGCGCGCGTCATGCCGTACACGCCGAGCCCGCCGATCACACCCAGGAGCACCGCCAGAAACGCCATCGTGAAACCGATGCGCGCACGAATCGTCAGGTTTTTGAACACCATCATCCTTCCTGTGTTGCGTCGTGATGGACGGGACAGCCCGTCGCTTCGAAGCATTGCTTCACTTGGTGCATTTACGACCATGCACCGCACAACTTGATGGTGTTTCCGCTATTTTTTCGAATTATTCGTCTGTTTATTACAAATGGCCAAATGAATAATGCACGTTTCAGCGTGTGTTTGGAAGCCAAGGGATGGGCGGCGCCCCGCTGCCGGCGCGCGTCGCAGGCAGGCGGCCGGCCGTCGTTTGCGACGTACCGGCCGCGATGCTTGATCCGGCCCTATTCGGCCAGTTCGGCCAGCGTGGGAATCGACGGCTGCGCGCCCGCTCGCGTGACGGACAGTGCCGCTGCGCGTTGCGCGAAACGGATGGCCGTATCGACGTCCGCGCCGGCCGCGAGCCGCGCGGAAAAGCCGCCGATGAAGGTATCGCCGGCCGCCGTCGTGTCGACGGCCTGCACGGCCGGCGCCGGATAATGCCGCGCCGCGCCATCGGCCGTCAGCGCCAGCACGCCGCGCGCGCCGAGCG